>MWYU01000750.1 GCA_002050375.1 Chitinophagales bacterium 62-2 | reverse complement strand
GCTTTAATCACTGCAACCCTTATTTGACTTGTAGGATACCTAGGTTTTATAGTAACATCATAATAGAGTTCACGTCCATTTAAATAAGTTACAAGTTCGGGACTATTTGTACCATTAATACTTGCAGATGTAGCATTTAAGTCGGGGAAATTATATGTAATGATTTCAGCAACCGTCCTATTTGTGCTGGACGAAAACCCTATTTTTAAATATTCAAAATTCTTCAGATTATTATTTTGATTTGTGTTCTCAAGATTAATAGTCATTTCCTTCAGCTTTACAGAAGTAACATCTCCAACACCGAATTGGTTAAGAGTATTTGCCTTAATCAGGCTATCAAGATTGAAAGCTTGAGAAATTCTCACCGTCGGCAATTCACCTGAAAATACCGGTGGCGCAAAAGGGTTGATTGGCACTTCGATTCTGACTTCTGACAAGTTAACATCTAAACCAGGAAATATTGCCTTAATAACTTTTTTACAGCTTAAAGCTCCTGCTACAACAACAAGTATCGCTAATAATGGAGTCCACAGTATCTTTTTCAATATTTCAATTTTTTGCGTGTTCAAGGTACAATAGTTGTGCCACCAAATCACTTTAAAAGAAAGATTCACTACCACGATTTTTGGTTTTGGTGTTACGACCGAAACAAAATCCTTTTACCAAAAATGCTGCAGCATCAAAACATCCAAAGTATTATCTGTATATAATTCTTTCAACTTTAAAAAATTCATTTAGCTACCTTTGCCATCCTAAACCGGCCCTTGAAATGCAGGATTTAAAAGAAAAAATTGATCTTACCCGCTTGCCCCGACATATCGCTATCATTATGGATGGTAATGGGCGTTGGGCAAAAGAAAAAGGGGAAGACCGTCTTTTCGGACACTTTCACGGTGTTGAAAGTGTTAGAAATATTGCAGAAGGTTGCGCCGAATTAGGTGTTGAGTATCTTACACTATATGCTTTTAGCACCGAAAACTGGAACCGGCCTAAGAATGAAGTAAATGGTTTAATGGCTTTATTGGTTGACACTATTCATAAAGAAGTAGAGACGCTTAATAAAAATAATATACGCCTTCATGTAATTGGCGACATGGATATGCTGCCCCATTTTGCCTGCGAAGAATTAAATGAAGCTCTTGAAATGACAAGCCGTAATACTGGATTAAACCTGGTGATGGCTCTCAGCTATAGTAGCCGGTGGGAGTTGGTAAATGCGGTAAGAAATATCGGCGTAGATGTTAAAGACGGCAAAATAGATCCGGAAACAATAACGCATGAAACGGTTGAAAAATATCTATGTACAAGTAATTTGCCCGACCCTGAATTAATGATTCGCACGAGCGGGGAATATCGCATCAGTAATTTTCTTTTATACCAATTAGCTTACGCCGAATTATATTTTACCGCTACCCGCTGGCCGGATTTTAGAAAAGATAACCTTTATGAGGCTATTCTTGATTTTCAAGGCAGAGAAAGAAGGTTCGGCAAAATAAGTGAACAGCTACAGGCGGGTTGAGTAGTTGCTTGTTAACCCGGTTCTAAGTAGCATGCACCATTCCAGCGTTAGTAGTTTGTGGTTTGCAATTCGGGCATATTGGCAACTTCCAAATAATTCAACTCCTAAGCGGCAACGTGCAAGCTGAAACAGGCAACCCCGAAACTAATAACTATTTAACAAACACTTTTAAATATTCCCGTTAATTTGCTCGTGATTGTCTTTTTCTCCGTTAAGCTGCCCTACAGCACGGCCCTAAACAACTTAATAAGATATTGATGCGCAAAGTTTACAAACTATTTTTAGCGGTAATAGCAG
This sequence comes from Chitinophagales bacterium 62-2, assembly GCA_002050375.1. Classification (GTDB taxonomy): domain Bacteria; phylum Bacteroidota; class Bacteroidia; order Chitinophagales; family Chitinophagaceae; genus Segetibacter. The sequence goes on along the minus strand of MWYU01000750.1, from coordinate 12,496 downwards.
CATTGTGCAGCATTAATGGAGCTTCTGCCCAGGTTACTACCGACTCTTTAGGTCAATCTGCTTCAATTGATGTTAATCTCGAAAATATATATTCACAAAAATCACCACGCCGTTATAAGGTTGCGAATGTTTCAATAGCTGGTAACAAGTTTTTTGATCAGGCGTTACTTCTATCTATTGCAAATATAAATGTGGGCGACGAAATTGTTATTCCTGGAGGAGACCAGTTTGCAAGAGCTATCAATAATTTATGGAAACAAAATTACTTCAGCAACGTAGAAATATATTTAACCAAACTGGAAGGGACAAATATTCATGTTGAAATTTCTGTTACAGAAAGACCGAGATTATCCTCTTTTATCTTCAAGGGAATTCCTAAAAGCCAGGCTGAAGATCTGACGCCTAAAGTTGGGTTGGTTAAGGGAAGAATTATTACAGAAAACATGCGTCGGTCTGCAAAAGAGGCAATTGAAAAATATTATGCAGATAAAGGTTTTAGAAGTGTAAAAACAGAAATACAGGAAACAAAAGATCCAAAAACTGAGAATGCTCTTACCATGACTTTAGTTATCGACAAAGGAACTAAAGTAAAGATTAACGACATTTCTTTTGCAGGTAATACAGTTCCAGAAAGCAGGCTTAAAAAACAGATGAAAGGAACTAAGGAAAAAACAAGAATAACCTTAAACCCGCCTGCTGATAATAACGCTGCTGCCGATAGCAATCATACAACTTTTGGTAATTATCTCCGTGATATAGGCTTTCTTTCTTTCACCAAAACAAAGGAAGCGCTCGATCCTTATATTCGTTTAAAACTTTTAACCTCAGCTAAGTTTAATTTAAAAAAGTATGAAGAGGATAAAGAAAAGATACTCGGTTATTATAACTCCTTAGGTTACCGCGATGCTGTTATTGTAAAAGATACTCAATACTATAATGCGAAGGGCGATCTTAATATTGATTTGGCCGTTAATGAGGGTCATAAATACTACTTCGGCAATATAGTGTGGCGTGGAAATACAAAATATTCTGACAGTGTTTTGGCAACCATCTTAGCTATACAAAAGGGAGATGTTTATAATGTTGAAACCCTTAATAAAAAACTGGGCAAAGAGGCTTCGCCCGAGGGTGGTGATATCAGTGGTTTATATATGGATGATGGATACTTGTTTTTTAGAACGGAAGCTGTTGAAACCGCTGTATATAACGATACAATAGATCACGAAATAAGGGTTATTGAGGGTCCGCAGGCTACTATTAAAAATGTGCGCATTGCAGGTAATGATAAAACAAAGGAATATGTTATTCGTCGCGAGCTTCGAACAATACCTGGCGAAAAATTCAGTCGTACTGATTTAATACGTTCACAAAGAGAGATCGTAAACCTCGGCTTTTTTAACCAGGAGAAAGTAACTCCTAATGTTAATCCAAACCCTGACGACGGAACAGTAGATATTAACTGGGGAGTGGAAGAAAAGTCGAGCGATCAGTTAGAGCTTAGCGCAGGATGGGGAGGAGGAATTGGTCTTACGGGTACATTAGGTGTTTCCTTCAATAACTTTTCTATCAGGAACATTTGGAAGAAGTCTGCATGGGATCCTTTACCCACAGGTGACGGGCAAAAGTTAAGCTTACGTGTTCAAAGTAATGGTAAAGCCTTTCGTTCTTATAACTTCTCATTCACCGAGCCCTGGTTAGGTGGTAAGAAAAGAAATTCATTCACCGTTAGTCTTTACGATACTAAATATAGAAACGGATTATACGATTATAGCAGGGGTCTTTATCAATATTCGAACGACGACTCTTACATACAAACCTCTGGTGTTGGTGTAAGTTTGGGTAAACAATTAAAATGGCCTGATGATTTTTTTAGCCTCGTTACTTCATTAAATTATACCCGCTATAAACTAAAGGACTATGCGATCTTTCAGGGCTTTAGTAATGGTGTGTCCAACAACTTCAATCTAAAAGTTGCATTACAACGTTCTTCAGTTAACCAGCCAATTTTTCCAAGTGCAGGTTCATCGTTTTTAGTTAGTGGTCAGTTCACCCCGCCTTACTCTTTAATCGATCCTAATAGGGTAAACAATAAAAATCCTTATCAGTTGGTTGAATATCATAAATGGAGATTCAACGGAGAATGGTATGTGCCTATGGGAAAACCAGGCGGAGCAGAGCATAACAAACAATTCGTATTAAAAACTGCTGTTAAGTATGGGTATATCGGCAGGTACAATAGCAGCCTTGAAGTATCACCGTTCGAACGCTTCCAGGTTGGTGATGCAGGTTTAAGTAACAACTTCGCCTTGCTGGGTTATGATATTATCGCTCATCGCGGATATCCTGTATATGAAACAAGCAACCCTAAAATAAACCCCGACCAGCAAAATGCCTCAAAGTTCTTTACTATTTTTAATAAGTACACTATGGAATTGCGCTATCCTTTAAGCTTAAATCCCAGCAGTACAATTTTTGCACTTGGTTTTTTTGAAGCTGCTAATGGTTGGTACAGCATGAAAGAGTATAATCCCTTCAAACTTCGCCGGTCTGTAGGGTTAGGTATGCGTTTCTATTTACCTATGTTTGGATTATTAGGATTTGATTACGGTATCGGATTAGACCGGTACACTCCCAATGCCCGCTTAAAAGATGCCGCCCGCTTTACCTTTATGTTAGGTTTCGAACCGGAATAAAACAACTTGTAAAAACTCCAAATACCATTGTATGAAAAAAGTATTATTCATTGTTATTTGTATTGTGATGTTGTCTGCTACTGTTTCAGCACAACGGTATGCTATTATCGACACTAAATTTATTCTGGATAAAATGCCGGAATATAAAGATGCAGATAAAAGGCTTGCTCAAACAAGTGAGCAATGGCAGAAAGAGATTGATGAAAAGCAGGGACAGCTTAGCCAGATGTACCGAAATTATGATGCAGAACAATACATGCTAAGTGACGATTTGAAAAAGAAAAGAGAAGACCAGTTATTTAATTTGGAGAAAGAAGTAAGAGACCTGCAGAAAAAACGTTTCGGTTACGAAGGCGATCTTTTTAAAGAAAGACAAAAGCTGGTTAAACCTGTACAAGACAGAGTTTATAATGCGATCCAGAAAGTGGCGGTAAACAGGGGATATGATTTTGTGCTTGATAAGAGTGAAGGAATTACGGTTATATTTGCCGACCCAAAATTGGATAAGAGCTCGGAAGTATTACAGGAATTAGGTATTAAAAGTTAGGTTTATTTTAAATCAATTATAAATTAGAAAAACAGTATAACGACTGTTTCTGTCATTGCAAGAAATTATTATTGAAGCATTCAGAAACGATTAGTTTACATGAACAGAAATTCAAAACAAAAGAAAAAATGAAAAAAGTTTTATTTGTGCTGTTGGCAGTTGCAGGAAGCGTTTTTGCCAACAAAGCCGACGCACAACAAAGTAAAGTAGGCGTGTTTGATCTTGATATTATGGTGCAAAACATGCCTGGTTATAGAGGCGTTGACAGTTTACTTCAAATTTATGAGCGCGACTCTTTAAGAGCAGATTATGATTTTGCAGTAAAGGAATATAACCGTTTAGACAGTACTTATAAGTCGGATTCGGTCGCAAAGAAAGCAGCAAGCGTTTTAAATTATATCAAAGATCAAAGAACGCAGTTTGCATCTACTATCATTTACTGGCAACAAATTTCTCAGCAAAAAGGCGAACAAAAAAGACAAGAGTTAGCCGGTCCTTTATACCAAAGAATATTACCTGCTTACGAAAAAGTATTGAAAGCGAATAATTATTTAGTAGTGCTTAAGCCAGGTAGTTACGAAATAGGCTCTAACGTAGATAATGTTTTTGAAAAGGTATTCCGGGAATTAAAGCTTCCGGTACCTGAACAATTCAGAAGCCAGACAGCTGCCGAACAGTCAGGTGCTGGTGCAGGAGGACAAGGAAACCGGGCACCTGCAGCAGGCGGAGCCGCAAGGCCAGCTCCCAAAAAGCAATAGGTAAATTAAATTTTATCAATGCAGGAACCGTATACACGAGTATATGGTTCTTTGTATTTTTATAATATGGCAGACAAAGGACCTATAGGTGTTTTTGATAGTGGTTACGGCGGATTAACAGTATTAAAAGAAATGGTGGCAAAGTTGCCTTTGTACGATTATTTATATATGGGTGATAATGCAAGGGCCCCTTATGGTTCCCGGTCTTTTGAAACTGTTTATCACTACACACTCGAATGTATTCAATGGTTCTTTAAACAAGGCTGCACACTGGTTATATTGGCTTGTAATACCGCTTCAGCAAAAGCTTTACGAACCATTCAGCAAAATGACCTGGAAAAATTAGCGCCTGGTAAACGGGTATTGGGTGTAATACGACCGACAACAGAACGGATAGGCGAATTTACAAAAACAGGAAATATTGGTATTTTAGGTACAAAGGGAACAGTGCAGTCAAAATCTTACCTTCTTGAAATTGAAAAGTTTTATCCACTTCTAAATGTTTATCAGGAAGCATGCCCAATGTGGGTTCCTTTAATTGAAAATAACCTGGACAATAGTGCCGGAGCTGATTATTTCATAAAACAAAATCTTGATTGTCTTCTTTCATACTCCAAAACCATAGATACAATTTTGCTTGCATGCACCCATTATCCTTTAATCGCTAATAAAATACGCGAATTCATTCCAGGTCACATTACACTTGTATCTCAGGGGGGAATTGTAGCAGAAAGTCTAAGTGAATATTTGCAAGGGCATCCTGAAATCGAATCTTACTGCAGTAAAAATGGTACAGTGGAATTTGTTACTACAGACTCTTCTGAAGATTTCGATAATAATGGCGGTCGTTTTTACAATTCGCCGTTAAGATCAACTCATATCGATTTATAAAATTGCCTTAAAGAAAGAGCTGTGGTTTTGTTGACATAGGTAATAATTACCTATTAAAATTAGTAATCTTAACATTCTTATTTCAAAATAATTGCCCTACTTTTGCCGTCCTTTCACCATTGCAGTACTTATGGGACGTACCGCTGATGTCTGAAATTATATTTTTGAGCTTAGTAAAAACAAGAAAATGAAACGTACATTCCAACCTCATCGTCGCCGCCGTAAATCTGTTCATGGATTTCGTCAACGTATGGAAACTGCCAATGGTCGCAAAGTTTTAGCAAGCCGCCGAAGGAAAGGTCGTGTGAAACTAACGGTATCTGATGAAAAGAGATTAAAATAAAGTCGCTTCTTGCAGTGTCGCGAATACTTGCCCTATCTTTTGATAGGGTTTTTGTTTTAAACAATCTTGGAGTATAAAAAAGCAATTTACTTTTACTAAAGAGGAACGACTAAAGAGTCTAAAGCTGATCGATCATTTGTTCAGTAAAGGAAAAAGCTTTTCTGTTTATCCCATTAAAGTATTGTACGATTTTATTGATGATCCTACCTGTACATTACAGGCCGGAGTAACAGTAAGCAGCCGTAACTTCAAAAAGGCTGTAGATAGAAATCGTGTTAAAAGAGTTTTGCGTGAAGCCTATCGTCTACAGAAGCTACCCCTCCAAAACTTTTTGAAAGAACAAAAAAAATCATTAGCTGTTTTCTTTATTTATACAGGCAAAGAATTACCGGTTTTTGCTGAGGTACTGAAAAAATTGGAAGTCGTTCTGCAAAAGTTAACAGAAAATCTTTTTAAAAAGCTGCATTGATTTGAAAGAACTTTTAAAAATACTTATCTACCCTTTTGTACTGCTGATTAAAATTTACCAGGTTGGTATTTCCCCTTTACTTGGTTCCCAATGCCGGTTCACGCCTACCTGCTCTCAGTATGCTAAAGAGGCTTTACAAAAGCACGGAATTTTTAAAGGTAGTTGGTTAGCTATAAAGCGTATTGCAAAATGCAATCCCTGGGGCGGTCACGGTCACGATCCTGTTCCCTGATAGCAGTACAACAAAAAAGCCAGCTCTGCGGTAGCTTTTTACAAGATCATCTCTTAATTTATATGGTCATTTTTTTAAGATTGACTATCAGTTCTCTTATTTCGGTATTAGTATAAAACTTATAAAGTTCGGGTGCTTTGCCGTTCTCATCAGCATCTAATGAACCTGGTATTTTAGTAAACGGTCCAAAAACCTTCGCTCCCTTATTATCTGTTATTTTAATAAGCTGGTTAGGCAGGATTAAATAACTCTGTCCGGCTTTTAAATTTGCGCCGGTAGTGAGTTGTGTAAGACTATCAATTTTTACCTTCAGTTCTTCCTGGGTTATAGTGCGTCCGCCAAGATCGCTCCCGATGTTTTGCTGACTTCCAACTATAGTATCTGTTCTAAGATTTAAAATATAAAAACCGTCTTCCTTTGGTACAGCAATCGAGTTTTTCCCTGAAGGCATGGTCACCTCTAAGTTGGCTTCATCACCCAGGTCAATAGTTTTGTCAGAAGAACCTGTGGTGCCTTTAAGTGTAATATTTCCGCCGTCAGCAGATATATCTCCTTTACCCAGGATCATTACTTTCTTTTTTACTCCATTGTTGCAGGCAGTAAGCGTCGCAAGTGCAGTAAATACAATTAAGCAAAGTTTTTTCATGTTTATGGTATTATTAAAAAACCCTGGCTTTGAACCAGGGTTGAAAATTATAAATAAATAATGACAGCAAAAACTATTTAGAAGAGGCAAAGTTTTCAGCTACTTTTTTCCAGTTAATCGCATTCCATACAGCAGCTAAATAATCGGGGCGTTTGTTTTGATATTTAAGGTAGTAAGCATGTTCCCAAACGTCAATGCCTAAAATAGGTTTGCCTTTTACTTCGGCAACATCCATTAAAGGGTTATCCTGGTTTGGTGTAGAGGAGGCTTCAAGTCTTCCGTCTTTTACAATAAGCCATGCCCAGCCACTTCCAAAACGGGTAGCGCCTGCGGTGTTTACTTTTTCTTTTAATCCGTCTAAAGAGCCGAAAGTTGAATTGATTGCCTCTGACAATTCACCGGTGGGAGCCTTATCAGCATTAGTTCCTAATATTTGCCAGAAAAAGCTATGGTTCCAATGACCACCACCGTTATTGCGAACTGCCGGTGTAATTGAACCTGCAGATGCTACAAGTTCTTCTAAACTTTTATTTTCATGCTCTGTTCCTGCTATGGCTTTGTTTAAATTATCTACATATGCCTGGTGGTGTTTGCCGTGATGTATTTGCATAGTTTGTGCATCTATATAAGGCTCTAAAGCTTCGTGCGGATAAGGTAATTGCGGTAATGTGAACGCCATAATTATTGGTTTTGATGTATGAATAAATATTATAAGAACAACAAATTTATAACCTATATTTTGAAAGTGAAATTCTTTAGTTAAATGTTTCTCATATCGAAACAGTTAAGTAATAATTATTGGACACCATTACTTGCGTTGATACCTTGCTCCCTTACCTTTTTATAAGAAACAGTGTGGTTTTAATCCTAACTGAAAAGCAGTTATCGTCTCTCCCTAAAAAAATCTTTCATCAATTGAGCACCTTCTTCGGCGAGTATTTCGTTTGTAATTTCCGTCTTCGGATGAAACGGATTTTTAGCTCCATAGAAGAAATGATAGCCTTGTTTTACATCCCTTGCACCAAATACCACCCTTTGTAATTTGCTCCAGTATAAAGCGCCGGCGCACATATGGCATGGCTCGATGGTTACATACAAAGTTGCATCAGGTAAATACTTTGCACCAAGGTAACTGCAAGCTGATGTAACGGCAAGAATTTCAGCGTGTGCGGTCGGGTCATTTAGTCTTTCAACCTGGTTGTGCGCCCTGACGATAATTTTGTTGTTAATTACCAATACTGCTCCCACAGGAATTTCACCGTCAGCATAAGCATCTTTCGCTTCGCGTAATGCCTGCGTCATAAAGTATTCGTCGTTGTATTGGTGCATCATCAAAAGTAATTAATCAATTGCTGCAGGTGTAGAATTATAGTCTCCTGTTTCCAACCATTTGTTTTATACTTTCTTTTTTTGGTGATGATCCGCAACAGGCTCCTGACTATGGTCGTATAATAAATGAACGGCGGTTTGATAAATTAGAAAGTTACCTACTTCAGGGAAAAGTGATTACCGGTGGGAAAGCAGATCGGAACGAGCTGTATTTTGCACCCACAATATTGGAAGATGTAAATACAGAAGCGCCTGTTATGAAGGAAGAAATATCCGGGCCTATACTTCCGGTGTTCACTTTTAATTTAATACACACGAGGAAGCTTTTAGAATAATTGATAAGAATCCTAATCCTCTATCCCTGTACTTCTTTGGTAACAACAACAAGATAGCAAATGAATATATTGAAAAAGTTCAGTTTGGGGGAGGCTGTATATATAACACACTTATACATCTAAGTAATAGTGAATTACCTTTTAGTGGTGTGGGCAACAGTGGTGTAGGTGCTTATCATGGTAAATTTAGTTTCGATACTTTTCACAAGGATGAAATCTATTCTAAAAACTTCTACGTTGCTTGATCCTTCCGTTATGTATCCTCCTTATAAGGGCAAACCAAAAATGCTTAAATGGTTTTTTAAATAAAGATGTGCGAGTTAGCCAGTCTGTGTCAGCTAACACTCGTCTACCGCCTGTTAGGTTAATTGCTTGGTTTATCAGACTGCGTCTTAAAAATTTTAAAAGTTCGTGCAGCAAAATTCAATTTTAGTCTCTCTTATTCTTTCATTAATAAGGTTATGAAAATATTCTGAAAGAGAATAGCAAGGTTTACTAAAAATATATAACGAGAAAATCGGCAAAAGGGTTTTAGAACCTATATTTACTTCAAAAATAGGTTTGATATGCAAATCAAATTTTTGGGGCTCATTCTAATTGCCTACCGAAACTTCTTTCACACTTTATATTTTTTCTGAATTAATAAAAACGAAACGATGAAACATATCTATTGCTTGCTGATGTTACTATGCCTTTCTACATTATACGCAAAAGCTCAACAGCGTATCACAGGAAGGGTGACTGATGAAAATAATTCTCCACTTGGTGGAGTAAGCATCACTTTAAATGGAAAGAATACCGGAGCCTCTACGAGTGAAGATGGGCGATTTTCAATTAACGTTCCTTCTGCAAAAGGAACATTGGTGTTTACTTCAGTTGGATTTGCAAAACAGGAAATTTCAATTAGCGGGCGAAAGTCTGTGGAGGTTCAGTTACAATCTGAAGCTGCCGCACTGAATGATGTAGTCGTAGTGGGTTATGGTACGGTCAGGAAAAAGGACGTAACCGGATCTATATCTACTGTAAAATTTAATGAAAGAGAAGCCGCTCAGATAACATCAGTAGATAAACTGTTGCAAGGTCGTGCTGCCGGAGTAGATGTTAATACAGGAAGTGCTGCTCCCGGTGGCGCCGTAAACGTACGCATTCGGGGTTTGAGTTCTATAAGTGGTGGTACTGAACCTCTCTATGTAGTGGATGGTGTAATTGTAAATACTGCAACCCAGGATAATACTAATTCTTTAAGAGTTGGTACCAATCCTGGTAATTCATACCAGGAAGCTCAGAACGGATTAACAGCAATTAATCCGCAGGATATCGAAAGTATTGAAATTTTAAAGGATGCTTCAGCTACGGCTATATATGGCTCCAGGGGCGCCAACGGGGTTGTGTTGATTACTACAAAGCAGGGCCGTCCTGGAAAGGGTAAAGTTGCTTATTCTTCTTCAACTGAGTTGGCGCGTGTGAGCAAAACAATGCCAATGTTAGATGGATATGAGTACGCCAAATTCAGAAACGAGACGAGGACTAGTCCTCAGTACGATTTAAACAATATTCGGCCTGTGGATTGGCAGGAAGATATATTGCGTACCGGAATTACTACCAACAATCGCCTTACTTTTAGCGGAAGAAATGAAAAATCAAACTATTATCTGGCTTTTGGTTACTTAAATAATAATGGTATCATCCCTACAACCGGAGTAAAACAAGGTGATGTTAGGTTCAACCTTACGCAGGATGTAACTGAGAAATTACGATTCAGTACAAAAACTAATTTGCTGTACAGGCGGAATTCGATGACACAGTCAACCGAACAAATGGGCAGCTCCGGCAATAGTATTATTCGTCAAATACTTTCAAAGGAACCGATCCTCGATACATTAGGTCCCACGCTGGTTAATATCGATGAAGATGTTGAAGGACCAAGAGTATGGCTGAAGGAATATGATGATATTACAAAAGAGCTTAGAGTATTACAGTCTTTGTCAGTAGAGTATAAACTTTCAAAAGCTTTTACATTTAGCGCATTGGGAGGTGGAGATGTACGTATGAAGGACAGGCATCGTTGGTTTGGTAAAAATCTTAGCCAGGGCAAACTTACTAATGGGCAATTGGGTGTATCAAATCTGAAAAGTTATGCTTATAACCTGCAAGCAATGCTGTTGTTCAATAAGACATATGGAAAGCACAGATTCAATGCGACTTCAGGTGTTACTTATGATAATTCAGATGTACAAAATGGCTATACCGTTAATGAAGATTTCTTTACAGAAGATCTGAGAATCTATGGTATGGGAACGGGGGCAAGAGTGTATCCGCAATTTGAAGATTTTACAAGAGCCTCAATTCTTTCTGCACTTGCAAGGATGGTGTACAGCTACAATGATAAATATGTAATCACTGCCACGGGTAGATATGACGGCACAAGCCGGTTTGCTGAAGGAAATAAGTGGGGCTTTTTCCCATCTTTGGCAGTTGCATGGAGAGCATCAGAAGAAGAATTTATTAAAAATCTACATATTTTCTCTACGCTTAAACCTCGTGTTGGTTATGGAGCAACAGGAAACCAGGCTATCAGTCCTTATTCAACCATTGCCCGTTACCGTTCAGCATATTATTCCACCAGTAACGGTACAATAGGCGTAGGGGCAGTGCCTGCTTTGATACCCAATCAAAATCTTACATGGGAAACTTCAACACAGGTAAACGTAGGGTTGGACGCAGGCATATTTAAAGACAGGCTCACATTCACTGTTGATGTATATAAGAAAAAAACAACGGATCTCCTGCAGAGCTTTAAGATTCCGACTTCTACAGGCTTTGGAAACATCGCATTAAACAGGGGGAGTATAGAAAACAAGGGATTAGAGATGACAGTTCAGGGACTTCTTATTGATAGAGAAGTAAAGTGGAATTTAGGCGGCAATATTTCATTTAATAGAAATAAAATTGTTGATATAGGTCAGCCTGAAGGTCAATTTGGAAGTCGTACACTAAAAGCATTTTACGGAGTAAACGTAGCCGGAGGCACTGAGTTTGCCACGCCCGCTAATATATTTGCTGAAGGTTACCCCGTGGGTATGTTTTTCGGTTACCAAACACGTGGTATTTACCAAACCGGCGATGTAGCCAGAGACCCTCTGAAGTATTTTGGTGTACCATTACAACCAGGTGATATTTATTTTGTTGATAAAAATGGTGATGGAAATATCACTAACCTTGATAAAGACTTTCTCGGCAATCCAAATCCAAAATTTAGTTACGGGATCACCTCTTCATTAAGTTACAAACAACTTTCCCTAAGTGTTTTTATGAATGGTGTTCAGGGCAATCAAATAGCCAATGGAAACAAATTGAAAATTGAAGACACAAGGACTGGTACTAATATCACCAGAGAAGCTTATTACCAGGCGTGGTCTGCCACCAACCCCGGGGGTACAATGCCACGGCTAACATATAAGAATAATGATTTTACAGACAGGATCCTGGAAGATGGAAGCTTTTTAAGATTAGCGATGGTAACTCTTGGGTACAGGTTGCCTGTTAGCAAGGTTAAGTTTCTGAGTGCAGTTGATGTATTTGTTACGGGTAGAAACCTTTTAAGAATTACAAACTATACAGGTTTTGATCCTGAAGTTAACAGCTTTACCAATGATCCTTTTAGAAGAGGTGTGGATTGGAGTTCTTATCCAAATACACGTTCAATAGTTTTTGGTTTAAACGTTACTTTCTAATATTTATAAAGAGTTTTTATGAAAAAAATAAAAAATTTCTTACTTGGTTTAAGCATCATAAGTATAGCCTTATCATGCAAAAAAGCGATTACTGAAGAGCCGAATGGATTTTTGAATGATAAGACCCTATTTAATACCGAAGCCGGTGCCAAGGCAGCGATCATTGGAGCTTATGAACGTATCAGCACATATTACTATTTTGGGAATCAATATCCCCAGTTTCTTAGTTTTGCTTCCGGGGCTTTCTGGCCATCAGTCATAACCAATCAACCTGTTGCTAAAATGGCTGCTCAGCCAAACGATGCTCTTGTGACTAGAACGTGGAATGAATCTTATGCTGCAACTAATGCTGTTAATGGATTAATAGATGGAATGTTAGAGAGTCCTTTAACCGGAAATACGAAAAATTACATTTTAGGTGAGGGGCATTTCCTGAGGGCTGTTTTATATTTTAATGCTGTAAGAATATGGGGTGCAGTTCCTTTACGGTTACATCTTTCAAATGGTCAGGAAATAGAT
>MWYU01000016.1 GCA_002050375.1 Chitinophagales bacterium 62-2 | reverse complement strand
GTACAGTACACAAACAACTGCTTATTCTTTAATTGCGATTGCAAAATATTGCGGCAGCAATTCATCCGGTTCAAAGATCATATTGAGTGGAACGGTAAATGGAAAACCGGTAAATATTAATTCGTCCTCTTATTTTTCACAAACATCTCTTGACCTTAAAAATGGAAGGGCTGGTGTTAAGATAACCAACAAAGGAAATAATATTTTATACGCCAGGATAATTACAAAAGGTCAGCCATTAACGGGCGACAGTTTAAAAGTGAATAACAATCCCGCTGTTCTTGTATTGAATGTAAACTATGTTTCGCAGAATGGTAATGCTTTAAATATAAACAGTCTTAACCAGGGAACAGATTTTATTGCAAAGATTGTTATAAAAAACCCCGGCAAGCGTGGCTATTACAGCCAGATGGCATTGTCACAGATCTTCCCGAGTGGCTGGGAAATACTAAATACAAGGATGGTAGAAGGCGAAGGAAGTTTCAGATCATCACCTTATGATTACCAGGATGTGCGTGATGACAGGGTGTATACTTATTTCAATATTAAGGAAAACGAAACGCTTACTTATTATGTGCAACTGAATGCATCTTATCTTGGCAAATATTTTTTACCCGGTACTTTTTGCCAGGCAATGTATGATAATTCTATCAGCGCTGGTGTTAGTGGAAGATGGGTACAGGTGGTGAATCAGTGATGGTTTTAATAATTATTAGTTATTAGAAACTCTCTTTTCAAATTAGTGACTAACGCAAGTGATATATTTTTAAGCAGCCTATCAATAACCACCAGGTAAATTTTCTCCAACCCAGTTCTTTACATATTCCGGTTTGAAACCGTGTTTCCACCTACGGTGACTCCATAGCCACATTTCAGGATTGGCTCGTATAACTTTTTCCATGTATCGGGCATATTGCAAAGTCAGCTTTCCTTCGTCCATTGCAACAGGATCTTCACAGGCTACTTCCAGAATGGCATGATAATGTCCACGTTTAGGTTTTACAATAGAGGCAAACAATAC
>MWYU01000680.1 GCA_002050375.1 Chitinophagales bacterium 62-2 | reverse complement strand
TCTGTACCTCCTGTGCTGGCAATGGTAACCGTTTTTGCTCCTGAGTCATTAAAAGGTTGCATCCATGAAGCAAAGAGGTTACGGGCTCCTTCGTTACCCTGCAAATAGATACCACGAATTTTTCCGGTACCGTTATCGAGGTTAAAATAAGAAGAAAATTTTTCGTGGGCAGGCAGCAAGACCATCGTGGCAGGATCACCAAAAGTTTTTCTGACATAACCCTTCGAGCCAAACAATCCCTGTTCCTCACCGCTCCATAAAGCTATGCGAATGGTTCGCCGTGGCTTAATACCCAAGGTTTGCAATAAGCGTACAGCTTCCATCATTACAGCACACCCTGCGGCATTATCGGTTGCTCCTGTACCGGCGTGCCACGAGTCCAAATGACCACCAAGCATTACCACCTCATCCTTTAATTTTATATCTGTGCCTTTAATTTCAGCAATTACATTGTATCCTTTAGTGTCATCTGTGGTAAATTTCGTTTTTACGTCCAATTCCAATTTCACAGGTATTCCGGTTTTAAGCAGCCTGACTATTGTCATATAATCTTCGATAGTGAGCTCAAAATCCAACAGATTTTCAGGGTCAGTTGTTTTATAACCAGTACCACCAACAAACACAGTTCCATCGTGGCTTCTTGCGCTTCCGCTTAAAAGTGCTATGGCGCCGTCATTTTTAGCCATTATTCTAAGTAAAGCCGGAACCGAAAGGGGTCTGATATTCGGAGGCAATTGCTCCCGTCTTCTCCGCAAGGCAGCAGTATCTATGGGCACTCTTTCAGCAGGTTTAGTATCTGCCATACTTTTAAGTTTATCGCTCGTGTAGCGTTGCGCATCCGGCAGAAAGCTTTGAGTGTATGTATAAGCTGTTTCAAGGAGAATGATTTTACCACCCAACTTTCCCCGGTACGCTTCAAGAGCTACGGAATCTTTGGCAGACACTAACAAAACCTCTGCTGATTGCAAACCTGCTGTTCCCGAAGACCATGCTTTAGGAATACCTATCAGCGACTTGTAATAGGGTGCATTCATTGCTATGTATGAACGTTGAAGTTCCCAACCTTTACCAAAATCGCCCCAGGGATCGAGTGCGGCATTAGTTAACCCCCAGGACTTTAATTGCCGAACCGCATAATTGGCGGCCCGCGTAAAACCAGGTGAAACAGTTAAACGCGGTCCGCTTACATCAGTAAGATGAAATGCAATATCCATGACTTTTGAATTATTCATTTCTTCCTGCCTGATCTTCTGAACGGTTGCATCTGTTTTTTCTTTTTGTGCAAATAATGAAAGCGAAGCAATTAGCAGGATGGAAAGGCAAATGCTTTTAAATTTTCTCATGTCTTTATTTAGTAAAGGAACCAATACTTATAAAAATATATTTCTTCTTTCAAAAAAATATGGAAGTGCTTATGACCGGAAAAGAAGGTTACTTATTATCCCTTATCATTACTCCTCTTCTCCCAAACCTGAACCAAATTTACCAATACCTCCACAGCCTTTTTCATATCCCGCACTCCTATCCATTCTTTTTTGCTGTGTATGCCTTGCATGCCTGTAAATATATTGGGACATGGTAAACCTATAAAGCTAAGCCTGCTACCATCAGTACCGCCGCGAATGCTCTGTCTGCGCACTTTTACGCCGCTTTTTTTATATGCCTCTTCGGCATATTTCATTACCTGCGGATGCTGATCAAGCACATCTTTCATATTCCGGTATTGTTCTGTTATCTTAAACTCCATTTTTGCTTTAGGATGTTTGTGCAAAACTTCTTCTGCAACTTTTTGCAGCCGTTCTGTGTTCGCCTTCAAACCTGAGCCAGTAAAGTCTCTTATAATAAATTCAAGGGTAGCTCTTTCTGCCAGACCTTCCACTCTTACCGGGTGAATAAATCCTTTACGCTTGTCTGTTGTTTCAGGGCTTAATTCTTTCTTAGGTAGACGGGATAAAATCTCTCCGGCAATTTTAAGTGCATTCACTAAAGTATCTTTTGCATATCCCGGATGCGCGATAACACCATGAACGGTTATTTCAGCAGCATCGGCGCTAAAGGTTTCATCTTCAAGTGTTCCTAATTCTCCGCCATCCAAGGTATAACCAAAGTCTGCACCCAGCTTTCCAATATTAAGATTAGCCGTTCCTTTTCCAATCTCTTCATCCGGAGTAAATAATATTTTTATGGTTCCGTGTTTAACTTCGGAATGTGTTATTAAAAAATTAGCCATGTCCATTATTTCAGCAACACCCGCTTTATCATCTGCGCCTAACAATGTATTGCCGCTTGCTGTAATAATACTTTTACCAATATGTTCTTTCAAATATTTAAACTCCTCTGTACTTAGCACCTGGGTAGTATCGTCGGGCAATATTATATTTTTCCCATCGTAAATATTGTGTAAGATGGGCTTTACATTCGTACCACTGCAATCAGGCGCCGTATCAACATGACTGCAAAAACAAATTACCGGTACCACCTTATCAGTATTAGAAGGTATGGTCGCATATACATAACCGAACTCGTCCAACGCAGCATCTGTGACGCCAATTGCCAACAATTCTTCCACCAATATTTTACCTAAGTTTTTTTGCTTTTCGGTTGAAGGAGATTGCCCGCTCTTTGGATCGCTTTGCGTATCTATCCGCACGTAACGCATAAACCGTTCGACGCAGGTATAATTATAATCTTTAAACATTGGTGCAATTTGTGGCAAATTAGTCTAAAGCATGAAGGGTACAAAAATTGGGAAGATATGATTGTGCTCTACCTAAACTTGTTTAATCTTGTAAGCACAATAAATTAAAGAGAAGCCATGCAGGAACAACAACCACTTATAAAGTATGGATGGCTAAGAGCGCTTATTTATTTTATAATCGCTGCTGTTATCGTCGTTATCTTTCAGAATTTGGGTATGCGGATAGTAGAAGAATTAGGAAGTACTACAAAGGGAAATGAATTTGAAAGTATAATTAGTTTCGGATTTATATATGCCACAATGGGTACAGGTATTTTTATTATTACTTATTTAATACGAAGGTTTGTAGACCGAAGAAGTTTTAAAAGCTTAGGCTTTACATGGCAAGGGTTTTCGGATGAAGCCTCTTTAGGTTTTTTTAGTGCAACAGCGCTTCTTGGTGCAGGTTCGCTTATCCTGGTTGGTGTTGGGTATCTCACGTTTCTTTCCTTCACAGTTAACCCTGCTGCAATTTTAATTGAACTACTAATAATGATCATCGTGGCATTTGTTGAAGAAGTCCTCTTTAGAGGTTACCTTTTAAACAACCTTATGCAGTCGATGAATAGATGGATCGCCTTAATTATTTCCGCTGTTTTGTTTGCATTATTTCATGGCAGCAATCCTGATATAAATGTAATTGCAATTGTAAATATTTTTTTGGCAGGTCTATTTTTAGGTCTTAATTACATCTATACTAAAAACCTTTGGTTCAGTATATTTTTCCATTTTGCCTGGAACTCTTTTCAGGGCCCGGTATTAGGATTTGAGGTAAGTGGTTTGAAATTACAAACCCTGTTTCAACAATTGCTCACCGGGCCAGAACTTTGGACAGGCGGTGCATTTGGTTTTGAAGGCTCGTTGTTATGCCCTATAATGATAAGTTTATCTATTGCCGGGTTAGCTTATGCCTTTTCAAAAAAGTACTCTAATCAAAACGTGGCCACTATCTAATTATTGCTTTTACAAACTCTTATTTTTATTTTACAACCTAAACCATAACAAAATGAAAAAAGCAATTATCGGAGCTTTAGTCGGAGCAATCCTGGTTTTTGGATGGCAGGCAATTGCACATGTGGCAATGCATCATCATGATGCTGCTTACAAAAACATTCCAAACGAGGCTAACGTTCTTAGCGCTTTAACCGGGGCATTGAAAGAAGAAGGTCAATACCTTGTTCCCGGAATAAATCCAAATGCCACGCCGGAAGAGGAAGAAAGATATATGAAGGAATCAGCAGGTAAGCCCTGGGCTATTATAACTTATCATCCAATTTATGATAACAACATGGGCATGGCTGCTTTCCGCAGTTTCGTTACCGCCTTTTTTTGCGTTCTTCTTTTTATTTGGATAATAGGAAAAGATCATGGCAATTTTTCTACCGTTTTATTAAAAAGCCTTGGCATTGGCATGTTTGCTTTTATGTTCGTTTGGTACAATCAAAATATATGGATGCAAACGCCGTGGGATGTAATTAAAGGTGAACTTATCGATCTTCTTGTTGCATGGGGCTTATGCGGGTTGTGGCTGGGGTGGTGGTTGAACCGAAGGAAAAAAACAAATACTGCTTACACAACAAATGCATATACTGCAAAGGTTCATTAAACACTCAGCTCATTACAAAAAAACCTGCAATTATTATTTTAATCTTCACTGAACCGTATGATTACAACCCGCTTTCTCCGGGTAAACAGGATACTGATCCTTTACAAGATCAAAAATATTTTGATGGAGGGTACAATACAAAAAGATATACTTCCGAAGCTTATCCTAATGTTTTTGGATTGCAAATAGAAACAAATATGCCGTGTCCGGGAGAAAGAAAGCCCTCCGTTATTTGCGAGATTTCCTGCTAAGAATATTTCCATTTTTTTACAGGAGCATCTTAATTATACCATCTCAAAAAAAATAGCTCTGTGTCAATTCGTGCAGGTAAGGTTGCAATAGTAATAACTTGCATTAAGTTGCAAATCCATCTCATATGCTTATTAAAAAACCGATTGCTTTTGTCATTTTTCTCTCTGTTTCACTGATTAATGTCTTCAAAACCTGTGTTGCGCAAAATGCCGTCATTAAAAATGATGCAAAGAACAAGACCATTACTTTTGGTAATAGTAAAATAAAATTCACGCTTGATTATAATAGCAAAGCAAATGTCTCTGCTTTAGAAGTAAATGGCCAAAAAGTAATAGATGGAACAGCAGGTATCTATTCTGAAGTAAGAACTCCTTCAGCTTCTTATTCTTCACTTCATACATCATCAACGCCACGAATAAAAGCAACAGCTAATACAGTAACTGTTGCAGGCATTTCTTATGGTGATAAAGATTTAACCATCAACGAAACCTGGAAATTTACCGTTAAGGATAATGATATTAAGTTGGATGTGGACAGAACATTTTCAAAAGCAACATTGGCAGAAGAAGTTTCTCTTCCATCTTTTAATTTTAGTAACATCAACACCTGGGAAGGTGCTTACCAGGGTTATGGTGGTTTAGCGTGGTTCTATTTGTTCAACGAAAGATTGTGTACTTACGGTGTACATACCAGCTCTTCAAGATTCTGGAATAGTAAAACCGGCAATGGTTTAAAAATTTCTGCAGATGCTCCCGGTAAGCAGGTAGCTATGAAGTATAGCAGAACCAATGATGATAAATTGGCTTACTCAATTACAGTTTCAGACAAAGAAATGATACCTCGCTTTGATAGTGGTACCAACAGGAAAAGGTTTATTCGTAAAAGAACCGATGTTTGGTTTGCCTTCAATATTCCGGCCGGTAAAACATCACAAAGTATTTCATTTTCCTACTTCGATTTCAATAAAGAATTTGGTCGTGGCAAGTTTGTAGGATTGAATGGCGAACAGGTAAGTTCAGTCTTAAATACCATTGCAAGAATTGGTGTAATTGATGCAAAACATTTTGGCGGAAATAGCTGGCATACACCTTATGGTCCTATCTGCCTGCATGAACAATACATTGCTCAAATGGGTCTTGCCATTAACGACAATAGTTACTTGCAGGGCTATAAAGAATGTCTCGACTTCTACCGCGACAATGCTATAAAAAGTGATGGCAGGGTTTGGGCTCGTTGGGCTTATAACAATGTGGATATAATGCCGGGACAGGTAACTGACAAAGGATTCTATGAAGCTCAATGGGGTTTTTTGTTAGACTCAAATCCCGACCTTGTTACAAACGTTGCGGAGTTGTTTGACCAGACCGGCGATAAGGCTTGGGTGAAAACGCACCAACAATCCTGTGAGAAAGCTTTGGATTGGATCATTAAAAGGGATAGTGATAATGATGGTCTTGTTGAAATGATGACCGATAGCTACAAAGAGAAAAGAGGCAGTGACTGGATAGATATTATCTGGGCGGCTTATGAGAATGCTTTTGTAAATGCCAAGCTCTATCATGCTTTGGTTAAATGGACAGTTATAGAACGCGAATTAGGAAATGCAACCAAAGCAAACCAATACGAAAATTTTGCAGCAAAGCTGAAAACAAGTTTTAATAAATCAACATTACAAGGGGGCTTTTGGGATGAAGAGAAGAAATGCTACGTACACTGGTTAGATAAAGACAAGAGTGTTCATGGCAGAAATATGGTTACTCCTGTAAATTTTATGGCCATTGCTTATGGTATCTGCGATAATGATGCAAGAGCTAAAACTATTTTAGATGATATTGAAGCACAAATGCAAAAAGAGAACTTATTCTTCTGGCCTTTGGCTATGTCAACCTATGCTGAAGGAGAAGGCAGGGAAACACAATACCCTTTTCCATCTTATGAAAATGGTGACCTGTTTTTATCATGGGGTGCAGTTGCTGTAAAAGCGTATGCAGATTACAAACCCGAATTAGCATTAAAATATGTCATTAATGTAATGGATCGTCACGCTAAAGATGGCTTGGCTTTTCAGCGTTACGGTCGTGAAAAGCAAGATGGTTTAGGCGATGATATTCTTTCAGGAAACAGTCTTTCAGTTGTGGGCTTGTACCAGGCAATTTATGGTATCAATCCTTTGTACAACAGGTTCTACTTAAACCCTCATATTACTAATCAACTTGCAGGTACAGAACTCAAATATAATTACCAGGGCCAGAAATTATCCATAGCTCTTAATATGAAAAGGTATGCTGTTTCTAATGACAGGTTTAAAGTTATATCTGATAAAGACTTTAGTTTTTATGGTGTTGGTAACCAACTTCTTTATTTTGACGGAGATAACACAACTGTTTCCCTCGTTGCAGAAACACAAGCAAAAAGTAAGCTTACATTTGACATAAAAACCTGGAATTCAAATGAAAGGGCATGGACACAAACTTCAACAGACAAAGAAGCTGAGAAGCTAACTTATACAATCAATCAACTTACTCCAAGTACATATTTCAACGTTACAATTAATGGTAAAGCAAGGCCTCGTATTAAGAGCAATGCTAATGGTAGTTTTATTTTCAATCACAAAACATCATCTACAGCAGACAACGTGGTAATTAAAAAAGGATAGCAAAAACAGTTCAGTAAGCTATCCCCCTATTGAGATCATACTCCTGTTCTTCATCGCGGTTGTATCCATTTCTTCAATGTTCGGTCCAAATTGCCCGCCTCTCTCGGCTGCTTTAGCCGATATAGATTGTTTGATAAGAGGCACAATATCTTCACCTCTTCTTAGTGCAGAAAGCAAGTCTGTTTCTGTTTGGGAGAATAAACAGTTCTTCATTTTTCCATCTGCTGTTAAACGCATCCGATTACAGTCGCCACAAAAGGGAGAAGTAATAGTGCTGATAACGGCAAAGGTTCCAACATGACCGGGAACAATATATTTCTTCGCGGTATCATGCACTTCATCTTTTAACTTTATAAAGTCGTACTTCTGTTCTACCACTTGCAATATCTGCTTCCATCCAAACACCTTTTGGCTCTCCCAATGATTACCTGAAAAAGGCATGAACTCAATAAAGCGAATATGAACGGGTAAGTCTTTTGTCATCGCAACAAAATCATTAATCTCACTGTCGTTAACTCCTTTCATCATTACCACGTTCACCTTTATATGAATATTTTCAACAGACAATAGCCGGATGTTATCTAATACCTTT
Organism: Chitinophagales bacterium 62-2; assembly: GCA_002050375.1. Lineage (GTDB taxonomy): Bacteria > Bacteroidota > Bacteroidia > Chitinophagales > Chitinophagaceae > Segetibacter. Next base: position 6,505 of record MWYU01000680.1, on the reverse strand, counting down.
TCATATTGGTCTCTTTTCGTCATCATCTGAAACTTATCCCGATCTAAGGTGTCAAGACTTACATTGATAGAACGAACACCTGCATTTTTTAATACAGGCAAAAATTCCTGAAGTCTCGTTCCGTTTGTAGTTAAAGTAAGTTCAACCGGATAATCAGATAACTGCTCAATGATTTTAGCAGCATCTTTTCTAACAAGGGGTTCACCGCCTGTCAGCCTTATTTTATTCACGCCAAGCAGAACAAATATTCCTGCTATCTCATTAATCTCATCCGCCTGCATTATTTGAGAGGACGGTGTAACCTCATAGTCTTCGTCGGGCATGCAATAGAAACAACGCAGGTTGCAATTGTTGGTAATTGAAATCCTTAAATAATTATGTACCCGACTGAAGCTATCTACCAACATATTCTTGTATTGATACTTTGAAGAGATTACAAATTTAAACAATCTGGTACATAACTATGCTGCCATTGAATTTTTAAGACAAGATTACATTCAGGAGTTTACGTAGGTCCGGTCAAGGAATTTCAAACAAACGACAATCAAGATTGTGCCGAATATTAAAAGTAGTTAGCCTTCGAGAATTTGAAATGCATTTTTTTGTAGGCTTCCCGGAGTTTCTTATCTTTTTCCTGACATTAGAATTCTTAGGTTAATCTTCGCATTTGTTCATCTACTTCATTTAGTATACTTAATCATTATCTACCTTGTCATCCGGTAGTAGGTTAAAGACAAACAGATCTGAATTAATAATCCATCGCGATTGTTCTTAGTCTTGCTTTAAAAGCTTTGATCCCTTTTGCAAAAATTAGAATCTTTATAATATCTTGTTGATTATTAACCTGTTTTTATATCCACTCTAAAGACTAATCACTTATGAAAAACATCCTGTTAGTGGAGGATGATACCGAAACTGCGAAATTGTTACAACTGCACTTCCACTCTCAACTGTATAATCTTATTTGCTGTAGTAGCGGCAGTAGTGCAATCGCAAAGGCAGACACCATTGACTTTGATCTTGTTATACTTGATATTTCATTACCGGATATGACCGGTTTTGAAATATGTAAATATTTAAGGGGTAACGGCCTTTTAGCTCCTATTATTATGCTTACATCGTGGGCAGAAGAAAAAGACAAAGTTTTAGCGTTTGAGCTTGGTGCAGATGATTACGTTACAAAGCCATTTGGCAGTCTTGAATTTATGTCAAGGATAAAGGCTTTATTACGTCGCGGAGATCAAGCCGGTTTAGAAAATAAAAAGAAGGAAATAATTTATAAAGATGTTGTAATAGACACTGGTAAAAGAAAAGCAACAGTGAGAGGTGAACGCTTACATCTGACACAGAAAGAATTTGATCTGCTTGTTTTATTAGCTAGTAATCCTGGCAAAACTTTCAATCGTGCCGAACTTTTAGAATTTATCTGGCAGGAAAAGTTTGCAGGTTACGAAAACACGGTAACTACTCATATAAACAGGCTACGCACTAAATTGGAAATTGATATTAACAAGCCTGAATACATACTAACCTCCTGGGGTGTAGGTTACAGATTTTCTGAGTAAAATAGTAGTTAATAAATAGATTGACAAATTACTTTAGTTGAAAAAAAAAGTTTGCAAGCACTATTGTAAAATAGTTGAGAATTTTTGCCGCTTAATGAAAAACGTTATACTTCTGTAATAATTAGAAGTGCTATCCTTTGTTACCTTGTGTTGCTAAATAAAGATAAAAATCTTTTTCTTTATAATCTAATATCCTAACATGTACAACTATAGTAACCTCTCAAATAAAGAGCTGTTTAAACTAATAGCAGATAAAGATATTGGAGGGATTGAATTTATTTATGATAAATATTCCCCCGCTATTTATGGCGTTATTTTACAAAAGGTAGCAACAAGGCAGGAAGCGGATAACATTTTGTCTGAAACCTTTGTAACATGTTTTAAAGGTCAATCAAGCCCTTTATCATTTACAACTATGTTTGTTTATTTATATAATATTGCGATTGGTGCTATTAAAAAGAGAGACGTACTTTATATGGTACCTCCCGAAGATAATATTCATTCATTAAAGAACGGTTTCAAAAAATTCTCATAACTAAGATTTACTTCGTCCTTTCATAATGCTATTAAATGTTCAATGTTATTCTATAGCTTAAAAAAATTAAGCTTAAGACAAGAAAGTAAAATTCGATAAAATGTAACAAAGGAGAATACTCAAACTTAATATCGATTATTAAATGAATATATCAATCATATTTGTTGTTGAGTAGCAAACAAGATTTCTTTCATTTTATCAACATGTATCTGTATTGCATCTGCTTTTTCTTTATAAGTTTTTGCCACTGTTGAAAGTCCTTTTTTAGCGTGGGCATCTCCTACTTTCTTCAAAAGATTTCGGCGCTCTTCCATTATGCGTAAGGCTGTCCATAAGGTAGATTCAAATATTTCCCCTTGCTTAATAACCAAATCTTTTTCTGTATAAGAATGACCAATATGACAACGGTACCGGTCCATCTTGCTTTTCCCTTCGCCACCTTCACTTATATCCCATAGGCCGCCGCCGCAATCAGGGCAGGCAAAAATACTTTTTTCACCCAATTGCTTTACATGATCATAATCAACTACTACTCTTTCTGCAATTTGCGATTCTATAATAATATCATTGGGAGCAGGTATTTCCTGGGGTATTGTTTGTGTTATAGCTGAAATTACTTCACCCATTTGGGCAAGAGAAGTGCAATAATCAACTTCCATATTATCAAGCACAGATAAAGACATGTCAGGATATTCTGCTTCATTGGGGTCCTGAACAATACTAGCTCCGCCACTTCTTTTAATAGCAAGCATACCTGCAGTTCCATCATCAAGCAAACCGGTTAATATCACCCCAATTGCCCTTGTATTGTATGCAGCAGCAGCAGAACGAAACAATACATCAATTGATGGTCGCCACCGGTTTTCTTCCGGCCCGGAGCCAAGAATTATCCGGCCTTTTTTTACCAGCAAATGCAAATTAGGTGCAGCAATATAAATATGATCTTTTTTAATTGGTGCACCATCTGCAGCTATCTCGCACTTTAATTGGCAAAGTGGTTGAAGGTGGTTCAGAAGAATATTACCGATACTGGTTTTGGCTAAATGCATAACAATGAAAACAGCGGCATCCATTCCGGTTTTTAATTGTCCCACAAATTCTGACAACGCATTCATACCACCAGCTGAAGTGCCAACTACAATAACAAATTTGGGAGTACTCATTTAATAATTTTAAAAATAATAGCAAAATTCGTTTAAAACAGGACAAAGCAGATCATTCTAAAATAAAAATAATTTTAAAGTAAATTGCTGAAGATTATATTCAATTGAGAGTTATTAAATATCATCGGTTACAATTATTAAATTTATTATATTTAAAATAATTTCTCTATTTGAATTTTGATTATTACCTTATCCCGCCAGAACTCTTTGCGTAAACATAAAACCTTTTTTAAAAGAACCCAATGTCAACAACAAAACCCCGTAACATCATTGCCATAGGCGCATCTGCCGGAGGCATGGAAGAAATTCATCATTTTTTTGATAACACTCCCTTAGATGGTGTAGCCTATGTTATCATACAACATTTATCTCCGGATTTTAAAAGCAGGATGGTGGAATTACTCAATAAGCACAGCCTACTAAAAGTGAAGGCGGCCGAAGAAGATATGAAGGTGGAAAAAAATGTTGTATATCTTATACCGAGCAAAAAAGTTATGACCATTGAAAATGGCAGGTTAAAATTAACTGATAAGGTAAAAGATCATGCCCCGCATTTTACAATCAATACTTTTTTCAATTCATTTGCAATAGACCAGGGTAAGAAAGCAATAGGCGTTATTCTTTCGGGGATGGGTTCTGATGGTACAGAAGGCGTTAAAGCAATTAAAAAAGCAGGCGGAATGGTTATAGCACGCGACCCTGCAACCACTGACTTTCCCAGTATGCCTTCCAATGCAATTGCTACAGGTGTAGTAGATTTTGTTTTGGAACCTGAATTAATGCCGCAAACCATACTTGATTATACTAATAATGCTGGCTACTTAGAGGCGCAGGTATTTGAAACAAAGGACGATGAGAAAAATATGCAGGATATTATTCAATTGCTAAATGATCAGCTTCCACTCGATTTTTCTGATTATAAGCCTGCAACCATCTTAAGGAGAATTAAAAGGAAGGCTACGCAAAATAATTTTGACAAGCTGGAAGATTATCTTGCTTTTCTAAAAGCAACCCCCAACGAAGTTTCAGCGCTTGCCCAGGATTTTTTGATTAGCGTGTCCTCTTTTTTTAGAGATACTGCGGCTTTTGAAGTTATCGAAAAGAAAATTATTCCCGAAATACTTAAACAGAACACAGACAATGAAATAAAAATGTGGGTTCCGGGTTGTGCAACAGGAGAAGAAGCTTATACACTGGCTATCCTTTTATGCGAACAGTTAAACGATAAATTTAAAGATACCACTGTAAAAATATTTGCTACTGATGTGGACAATTTAGCTTTAACCCAGGCAGGAAAAGGGGTATATAGCGAAAGCATCACCAGGATTATTTCGCCTGAACGGATAGAAAAGCATTTTACAAAAGAAGGTACCAATTACAAGGTTAAGCCTGACATAAGGAAGATGCTGATTTTTGCACATCACGACATTGTAAAGAACCCGCCGTATTGCAATATGAACTTTATCAGTTGCCGCAATATGCTTATTTACATGACCCCTGTTCTGCAGAAAAAAATATTTGACAAGCTGCTTTTCGGGCTCAAAAAAAATGGTTTTTTATTTTTAGGTCCCAGCGAAACCCCGCTTCCAATAATGGAAAATCTTGAAATTGTAGACAAAAAGTGGAAGATCTATAAAATAAAAGAATCAAAACGGACCGTACTCTTTGATGGTTTTTCTCTTCCTACAGCAGTTGAAATTAAACCTACATTTGCCCCTTTATTGCCTGTAGAAAATTACGAGAACCCAAAAAGCACCCTCACTGATACTGTAAACAAAATGCTGGTGGAGGAATTAGGCTATACAGTGGTTTGCATTGATGAACAGAACGAGGTTATAAAAACATTTGGCGATACAGCTAAATATATGCTTCAAAAGAATTTTACTTTAAACCTTACAGAGCTTTTACCAAAACCCCTTGCTGTCGCCTTTGCTTCAGCAACCAGGAAAGCGCTGCAATCACAGGAAAAAGTAGTTATAAAGGGAATTAAAATTGAAAACAACCCTCTTGCGGTAAATATGCTTGTAAAACCTTTAGACATAATAAAATCAAAGCAAAAACTATTGCTTGTGCTTTTTAGTGACGATAATACTGCAGGCACATTTCAACAACAAGGGGAAGTGTTTGATACAAAAATATACCTGGATGAATACGTAGTAAACATGGAACAAGAGTTGAAAGAACTTAAAGACGAGCTGCATATAACTTATGAAAAGCTTGACGCATCTAACGAGAATATGCACTCTTTTAATGAAGAGCTTCTTTCAGCAAATGAAGAAATGCAAAGCACCAACGAAGAAATGCAGTCAATCAATGAAGAGTTGCATACGATTAATGCTGATTACCAGGCCAAGAATAAAGAGCTTGTCGAACTTAATGACGATCTTAATAATTATTTCAGAAGCAATTTAAACGGGCAGCTTTTTGTAAACTGCGATCTGCAACTAATGAAATTTTCGCCGGGCACTGTTAAACACATTAACCTTTTGGAAAGTGATATTGGGCGACCCCTTGGTAATATCTCTACAAATATAAAATTCGAAACCATAGAAGCTGATATTAAAGAAGTAATTACCAAAGGCGGTGTAGTTACAAAAGAAGTTGAAGATAACAACGGTAAATGGTATCAGATAATGACCATGCCTTATGTACGGCAAGCCGATAACAAAACCGATGGAGCTATTATTACTTTCAATGATATTTCAGAACTTAAGAAAATTCAAATTAAATTAGATAACACCAATAAAAATCTATCGCGTATAAATGCTGACCTTGATAATTTTGTGCTTACAGCATCGCACGATCTCTTAGGCCCCCTTAGTAATATCGAAGTAACAGTTAACTTGTTGAATCAATTAAAAAACTCTAATCCGGAGTTAGACGAATACTTAAAGATCATAAATAATTCGGTTAAAAAATTCCAGTCTCTTATCAAGGAGCTTTCTATGATTGGTAAAATAGAAAGTGACATATTTAAGATGGAAGCGATTGATCTTAAAAAAATGATTGATGAGATTGTATTAAGTATAGAGAATAAAATGAAATCCTCGAAAGCAATTATTACCACTGATTTACCTATTGCCGAGGTACAATTTTCAAAAAAGAACTTAAGAAGCATATTATTTAATCTAATCAGCAATTCCTTAAAATATAAAAGTGATAAGCATAGCCCTCATATAAAAATAACAACAGAGATGGAGGAAGATTTTGTGGTGTTGTCAGTACAGGACGATGGTGTAGGT
>MWYU01000155.1 GCA_002050375.1 Chitinophagales bacterium 62-2 | reverse complement strand
GCGTAATCCTTTTTAATGGTTTTAACCCTTTGCATATCCTGCCGTTCAAGCCTTGAAATTCCCCGGGTAATATTCTTTGGTACTGATTTAGATTCAAGGTCAGATATCTCTAACTGATGTATAAAGTATTTGCGCTCAGTCAACCATGCAGACGCCTTGTTGCTCCCCCAAATTTCCCATGCCATCGACTGCTTAAAGTCTTCATCCGAAAATCCTGCTTTCGTTTTCCAGCACTCATGAAACCCATTTAGTGCACCTGAGCTAATTGCTTCTTCATTGGCAACAAAACTGCATTTCTTACATTTTACTCCAATATCACCTCTTATAATTTTTCCATTATGGACTGCATCTGCACATTTTTTTATGAAGGCTGAAAAAGACTCATTGTTAATGTTGTTTTCAAAAATATATTGTACTTCTTTTGAAACATCCACTTTAATCAAAACTTCAGTTCCTAATTGTTCGGGAGAGGTCAATCGTTTATCGTGTTCGATTTTTCCTTCAGCCTCACTATAAAAAAATCTTTGATTCAAACCATCCACAGAAGTGTTTGCCTGCTTATTGGCTAACATCAAATAAGGGGTAACTTTTATTCCTGGCATGTCGTTACTTTCAAGACAATGCCTTGTTACCCAGGTTTGAAATGCAACATCATACAGGTAAGGCTCCCATTTGCTATCTAAACCTTCCTGCTTTTTTTTAAAGAAATTATCTTTTGAAGAATAAGATTTTGCCTTTACTTCTATAAGTTGAATGGTATCTCCCTGTTTGATTAAAATATCTGCACGAATAAAACAATGCTCATACAAAAAGGCTGCTTCGAAAATGATAACGTCCTGTTGCTGCAGGAGTGAAAGCGTTTGTGAGAAAGCAGCCTGGTGGTCTAATGTATCAATCAAGTTACCGGTGGGAAAATAACATTGCGCCAATGCCCCTACCTGGAAACCACCCGTTGCCAACTCCTTTAAAAAATTATCTTCAAATACCTTGTTGGCGTATTGCTTATTATCGTTGTAGTATAGCTTAGT
>MWYU01000012.1 GCA_002050375.1 Chitinophagales bacterium 62-2 | reverse complement strand
GTCTGGTTATTAGGTACTGCACCATTCACAGCGCTTATACTTCCTGAATTACTAAGGGAGTAAGAACTAACACTGCCTAAATTGGGCAAGTCCATGTGCGCATTAGCTACTACCAGATAATTTTGAGCAAAATCGAAGCCAAATGGTGTTACACCCGCCGAAGCGCTTACAGTGCGGCCATAAGCAACACCTTGTCCATTTACCTGAAAGCTGGTGATCTTATCAGTATGTCTTTCAGTGATGTACAATATATTTCCGTTGGGGTGAAAAGATATTTGGCCGGGATCAGCGGTAGCTGCACTTAATGGCAGATTGGTTGATGGAATAGCGGTTAAGGTTCCATTATCACCGATTTTGTAACCATTAATGTTGGCGCTGACCTGGTTCACCACATATAAAAAATTCTTATCTGCAGTTACGCTTACCGGTCTTGTTCCGCCAGAGGCTACTGTATGGGCCAGGGTTAAACCACCGTCATCATCTACTTTAAAAGACGATACAGAATTAGCCCCTGCATTTACTGCATAAAGCCATTTATGCGTTTCGTCGAGTACCAACGCACCCTGACTTCCAAAAAGTGCGCCTGTACCAGCGCCGCCTGATGCTACTGAACCTTGTAATACCAGGCTGCCATCGGATTGCTGTTTGTAGATAATGATACGATTTGTACCTGCCTCATTGCTTTCGGTATACACATACCCAGTAGTATTTTCAGGATTTGGTCTTTCTTTTTTACAGGAGAAAAATAGTATTGCAAGTGATGCAAATAGAATTAACTTTTTCATGATAAATTTTTTTATGATTGTTGTTGATTTAAATATTTTATCGAACTCTATGATAGTTTACCTGCTAATAACAACTGAGCCTTTTGGCCTTACTGTGTGCTGGTAACTTATTTTAAAGAGGTCTTTGGTGGAGCTCGTTCCATATATTAATCTTTTACCTTTTTGTTTAAAATAAGTTTATCGAGAAGGAATTATCGCAATGCTTTGTGTTCTTAAGTATAAACTTTTGGCTTTAACACGTTTACTGATAAGCACTAGAT
>MWYU01000735.1 GCA_002050375.1 Chitinophagales bacterium 62-2 | reverse complement strand
CAAGCTGGCTGGCAAGAGGAAGTGGTTGATAATTCAAAAAAGTATGCGGTTGCAGTAAGTAAAAAGATATTGGCCTATGCCAAATCAGACCGGTATAATAAGATCAGTAATTACCCCAGGTATACACCTGTTGGTAAAGATGGAACATGGTTTCCTACGCCTCCTGCATACATAGCTGCGGTTGAACCTTATTTTAATACAGTCAGACCTTTTACATTAGATACCTGCACGCAATTTCAACCTGCACCTCCTGTTGCTTTTTCAAAGGATAAGAACTCGGCTTTTTACAAATTGGTCTTATCGAATTATAAAGGCATTGTACCGGCAAACCATGATACGATAGCGGCCTTTTGGGATTGCAATCCCTTTGCCGTTCAGGATGAAGGACATTTGGCGATAGGCATCAAAAAAATTTCACCAGGCGCTCATTGGATGGGTATAACCGGGATCGCATGCGAAAAAGCAAAGAAAAGCTTTGATGAATCACTTCAAATTTATACCTGGCTATCTGTTGGATTGATGGATGCTTTTATTTGTTGCTGGGATGAAAAGTACCGCAGCAACCGCATTCGTCCGGAAACCGCGATAAGAAAACTAATGGATGCGAAGTGGTTCCCACTATTGCAAACGCCTCCTTTTCCTGAGTATCCAAGCGGTCATTCAACTATATCGGCTTTATCTGCTACAGTTCTCACCCATTTTTTAGGCGATGATTTTAAGTATACCGACAACGTAGAGGTAAAGTATGGACTGGCAGCAAGAAGTTTCACGTCATTTGACGAAGCTGCTATCGAAGCCGGCTTATCAAGATTTTATGGCGGTATTCACTTTATGGATGCTGTAGATAATGGAAGAGAACTGGGACTTAATGTAGGCAGATGGGTTGTGATGAAAATCAAAAAGTGAATCCTGATAGTGTGTTCTAATATAGATTCTTCTTGTTGTGTTGCTCTTAATCCCTACGCCCTACTTACGACTGACTACTTCCTGCTCACAACTGACTGCCCGCTACTCCGGCTTTATTGAATTGCTCTTACTTCCTGCTCCCAACCGGCGACTTGCTACGTGGGCCTTACTGTATTGATCCTACCGGCTTCTCACAGCCGGCTACTCCTTACTTCGATTTCACTACCTCCCTGTCAACATCATTTGCCGTATCCTTTCTGTACAAGATAGTATCAATGCGTTCTTCGACCCGAGGATCTGCTTTAAAACGGCTCAGGTAAAACTCTTCATAATAGGCTTTTATAATGGCGGCAAGAGGAGTGGCAAGAATTGCTCCTGTTGCTCCAAACGCTGCTGCCATAGCTAACAATACAATTAAGATAGATGCGGGATGAATATTCATAGTAGATGATCTTATTCGGGGCATAACAAAATCACCTAAAATTTCGTCAAGTGCAAGAAAAAAGACAATAACCCATATGGCTGTGGTTGGACTAATAGATAAGGCGATTAAAATTGGCGGAATAGCCATTATATAAAAACCAAGCTTAGGTATAAACTGGGCAAAAAAAGCAAGAGCGCCCCAAACAAAAGCGCCAGGTACTTTAAGAATATTTAGCACAACAGTAACTGCAACAGCTTGTATAGCGCCACCAATGACATTAGCCCGCATCCAGCCAATAAGCATAATGGATGCTTTAGTTAAAGCCCGTGTCGCTTTGCCACGATCCTGAGGTGAGAACAGGGATAAATATATTTCAACCAAAGGGCGCGGAACCAATACCATGTATATAATAAGGCTTAGAAATATTATGACAATAAGAACAGAGCCCAATATATTAAGGGAGAAATTACCTACGCGCATGAGTGTAGCCGGAATAGAAGGTATCCATTCTGCCATACTGTTGCCACCCGTTTCTAATTGTTTTGCTACATCAGGATATTTGCTGAGCGATGAAGCTATTAATTTTGAAAGCTGTTGTATATAACCGGGGATGTTGCCGATAAGCAGCGTTAACTGCTCGCCAATGGTTGGTATAACAAGCCACCCTATTAAAGCAATCACCAAAAAAATAATTCCAAAAACAATCAGCGATGCCCAGCCTCTTTTTATCTTTCTTTTTTCTAACAGCGTAACAGGGCCGTTTATAACAATGGCAATAGTAACAGCAAAAAGCAGAAGCATTAAAACACCGGAAATTTTTATAAGAAACCAAAGAAAAATTACAATGCCTGCTGCAAAAGATATTGCTTTTATGAGCGCCTTGTATAAATGATCGGCATTTGATTGCTGCATGAAAAGGATTTTAATTAAAGGTAATTAATAGTCATTAGGTCAATAGGTCATTAGGGTATTGGGGTCAATAATTCATTAGGGTACTATGGGCACATTAAGTAGTTGCCATTTTCTATTGTCACAACTTAATAAGTGCATAACCAATAAGTGTTGCCAACACTCCAAGCACAATGCTTGCCGTAATATAAACAAAAGCATACCCGGGTTGTCCGTTACGAAAAAGTAAATATGTTTCATTTGAGAAAGCAGAAAACGTTGTGAAACCACCGCAAATACCGGTTGCCAGAAAGAGACGCAGTTCTGATGTCATGTTTGTTTGTTCACTTAATGCTAATACAAGCCCGATTATAAAACAACCGGTAATATTTACTCCTAAAGTTCCAAAAGGAAAAGTTGAAAGAAGCTTTGTTTGGATGAATTGAGAAAGCAGGTGTCTGAAAATTCCACCAATAAAACTTCCTGTTCCTATAAGCAATAAAATTTTCATTTCTTGTCAATGAGTTTGGCTTTTGCAATATTGCAAAGACTTTGAAGATGTTATGAACAGTATATTTATAGCTTAATATTAATCATTAAACTTAATATATGTGGGTAATATATGCTTTGCTTTCGGCGCTATTTGCTTCGCTTACAGCCATCTTTGCCAAGGTTGGTATTAAAGGAGTAGATACTGATCTGGCTACAGCAATCAGAACTGTTGTTATTCTAATTCTTGCATGGAGCATTGCCTTCTTTCGGGGAGGAACGTCAACCATTCATACACTGTCGAAGCAGAATTTATTGTTCCTGGTTTTGTCGGGCATTGCAACAGGGCTTTCATGGATATTTTATTTCAAGGCCCTGCAATTGGGAAACGTTTCCCAGGTTGCTCCTATTGATAAACTCAGTGTTGCCCTCACTATTGTGCTCGCTTTTATATTTTTAAAAGAACCGGTAACGATGAAAGAAATTTTAGGTGCAGGATTAATAATTGGAGGAACAATGGTATTGATTATAAAATGATCCCTCGTTTACAAAGATCAATCCGCAATGTCAATGAGTTATGCAAGGCAAAGTATTTTGAGTGTTAAGGTTACCTGCTCTCCAACAAAGTAACCTTCCCGTCCATCGTAGATGCAATAATTTGTTTACTGTTGATTACATTAACTGTGTTCACCATTGAATTATCTATTTTGTAGGCCCAGTTTATGTTTTGTGTGGCTGGATCTATGGCATACACCACACCGTTTCGTGTACCAAAAAAGACTTGTCCACCCTTTTCAATTAACATTGATGGTACATGTTCATAACCATAACCTGCATTCATCTTCCAGGCAATAACCGGTTTTTCTTTGTTGGTTACAAACGCAACTATTGTATCGTTCATTGTTTTACCGTAAACATATTTTCCATCTTCAGAAATGCCGATTGATTCGCGAACGGTAGCTTCATTGGTTCGCCAAAGTGCTTTACCTGTTTCAATATCAATGGCGGTTAAGAACCTGTCAGGTGCGGCGATATAAACAACCCCATCTTTTACAACAGGAATACAGGCGGCAGGCGAATAATTAAGAACAGTTGATCCGTTGTTCCATTTCCACAACAAATTACCGTTCAACTTGCTGAGAGCATAAAGGTTGCGATCCCAGGCGCCAAAAATAATTACATCATTAAAAATAACAGGCTGGCTTACAACAGGGCCCGTGAGCTGGTTAAATGCCCAAAGTTGTTTACCGCTGATTAAATCAATTGCTCTAAAATTTGAATCGCTCCCTCCGATATAAACAATATTATTTTGAATAAGCGGCGCACCTAAAACAGATGCGTTTGTGGTATACTTCCATTGCAACTTACCCCTTGTGTTTAAGCAATACACATTGCCGTCAGCAGAACCCATAACAATTCTGTTGTTACTAAAAAAGGGCGAAGAAAATACCGGCCCTCCAGTTTGAAACTTCCACGCCTTTTCTCCGTTATCTTTTTTTAGTGCCTGTATCGTTCCTTCCTGGTTTCCGAAAACTACATAATCACTCGCAACTGTGGGAGTAGATATAACATTTGCATCTGACTGAAATGTCCATTTAGGCCGAACAGCATTGTATTTTTTATTGATTGAAAAATTTGGTCGGGGATAGCTTTTTGAGAGATCGTATTCCTGTTGTTTTAGCTGTACAGTTTTCCATGTCTTTTCTTCTTTGGTTAAAGGATTTCTTTCAATAAATATGAAAGAGTCTGCGCGGACATCTACTAAGTTATAACCGCCTGCAGCAGCTTTAGCTCTCAGGTTTGAGCGTCCCATTACGGCAGGAATATCTTCTGCGTTAACAGTGCGATTAGCATGTCCGTGCCCGCACAAGGCTAACAAAGTATTTTTGGTTTTTAGAAGATCAACTACTTCGTACCAATTATCTAAAGCGGGTTCTAAGGGATAATGATTAAGAAAGATTAACGGTTCCCCCTTAGCAAGTTTAGATAGTTTTTCATTCATCCAGTTCACAGCATCACGGGGAACATGACCATCACTCATTCTTACATAAGGACCCGATGCGCAACCGATAAAATGAATACCATTATGAGTGAAGTAGAACTTATCGTTTCCAAAAATCTTTGTAAAGCTTAAGCCACCGCTTTCGCTCCAGCCCGTATCATGATTACCGGGAATGATATACAACGGAATCTTTAAACTATCTAATAACGCCTTTGCTAACATCAACTCGGCATTGGTGCCTAATTCGGTTATGTCGCCTGTTATAACAACGAAAGCAACATCATTCATTTGATTAATGTCGCTTACTGTACGTCTTAAATCTTCTTCAGCAACGCCATCAGGCGAACCAATATGGGTATCGGAAATGAAAGCAAAACGGAAAGGTTTTATTTGTGCTGAACCAGAAATACAAAGGAGTAAGAAACAAGAAATAGTTATTGTGAGTTTCATGCAGGAAAATTATACAATTCTCCGCTTAATACTTAATGGGGATCGATTAGAATAAGAACCTTGAAAAATGCACTATAGATTTTCCGTAACGAAACTGCATCTGTAATTGCGCTATTAATATATAATTCAAGACATGGGCTTTTCTCTTTACCGTCGAAATGATGCATGATAATTCCGAAAGTGAAATCATCAAGTGATTGAAAAACTTCTCTAATGGAAGTTTCAGAAAACAGTGGTCTTACTTTTGTTTCATCATTCGCTTTAATAAGAACTTTTTTATCAAACTCAGGGTAACCAATTACAACATCCTGCATTCCAAAAAATTTTCCAACTTCATCTATAAAGCTTTCGTTATGAATAGCAAATCTAAAATCTCCTATAGATTTTAATTGCGACCTAAGCATGGTACTTTCAAAGCCACCTTCAAACCCTCCTCCTAAGTCAATATCTATATCTAAAAGTATTCTTCTGTTTTGCTGCTCAATCACTACCCGGTATTCCAGCAAATCATCTTCTTTAATAAAATCTGCAGTTATTTGCTGCCAAATCTCATCTTCATTTCCTGAAATAATTTTTTCCTGGGTCATAAAAGCTTTTTATTAAATACAAGAAACAAAAAAACATTTTGTTATCAAAGTTTCAGGTCTATCCTTTATTGGTAAAGAACCGGCTTTACCGTATAACCTGCTTTTCTTAATAAACTAATCACTCCTTTATCACCTCCTAAATGACCTGCACCAAATGCAAAAAATGTAGGCATCTTTTTAGCCTGTTCACCAATTACAGGTATCCAATTATGGTTTCGGTCATTCAACAAGAGTCCTTCATATTCTCCAAAATCTTTATCCTTTGTTGTCATTTCATACAGTTTATTAATGTCTTTGGTTTTATAAACACCGAGCATTTCTGTAAAAGCTATTTTAGAGCTATCAATATTCTGGAGCATTTTAATAAGCATTTCGGATTGCACCTCGTATGGAATTTTTTCAAAAATATCCATCTGGTCCGATAGCTTCTCCAGTCCTTTAAGTTCCAACTCTTTTTCTTTGGCCATTTTTTGAAATTCACCTTCCCAGCTTAAGGGTTGGCAACCTAATAACGAAGGATATATCATTGACATTAATAAAAAAGGCTTTGCTGAATTAAGCATTTTTAACGGTATACCTGTTTTGCTTTGAAAGATCGTATTAGCGCTGTCAAATTTTTTTCCCATTAAATTTTCCAAAGTTGTATTGCCCTTCATTTGCATGCCACTCATCATTTCTGTTACCATATTAGGATCATCCATGTCGATTTCGAGAAACAACTGTTTGCTTGAATCAAACTTTCCTTTCACTATGTCAGGCATTTTTAACTCATCTGCACACATTAAATGTATGGTACCAAATAAATAAGAAGGACTTGAAATTCCGCTACCTGAAACTTCCCACAATAATGTTTTTTCTGTAGGCGGCTGTGCATTTACAACAACAAACCCGAAAGCCCCAATCAATGCTCCGATTAATCTTTTCATGCTTATAATTTGTATACGAAAGTACATAGCTATTGTTATAATAATTTTTTGATGCAGACACAAAAAAATACCCGGCGTGAAAACACCGGGTCTAATAACCAAAACCAACTGCTATGAAAACCAATTTCAAAACCTGTTAATTAAACTGCTAATGTTTAAAAAAGTTTAATTGCTTACTGAACAGAAATGTTTTTTGGTGTTATTTTAACTTCTTCTTTTTTAGGTAAATAAACCTTCAAAATTCCATTCTCATATTTTGCTTCGATGCCATCGGCATTAATCTTATCATCCAAACTGAAAGAACGTTTAAAGCTTGAAAAACTAAACTCATTGCGTATAGTTTTGTATGCTTTGTCTTCTGCTTCTGCTTTCTTTTCGCAGCTGATAGTTAGTATTCCTTTTTCGACATTTAATTTAAAATCTTCTTTGTTTCTACCAGGTGCGTTCAATTCTAAATGGTAACCTTGCTCATCTTCCTTAATGTTTACAAGAGCCGGGGTTACATTGTTTGCGGTAGAAAAGTTTGAAGGAAAGGAATTGAATAACTCGTCAAAAATGCCGGGAAAGCTTTTTGTTTGGGGGATTGTTTTTGCGTATATCATAGTTTTATAATTTTTTATCTTATAAATCAAATTGTATTCCTTCTCGGAAAAACATGTTAAGAATGGTAAAACAAGCTGCAAAAGAAGACTTTCTGTCATATAGAATGTAATAATCATGACGTTTTTACCATTAACATTCCTTTTTTCGTTTCAAACCTCTTTTCTGCTTATTTTTGTATCTCATAATTAATAGAACAACAAATAGAAGAATATGTACCCAGAAGAAATAGTATTACCAATGAAGGCCGAGCTAACTGAGAATGGATTTGAAGATCTTGAGACGCCCGAACAGGTAGAAGAGTATGTAAATAAAGAAGGAACTACATTGGTTATGATTAACAGCGTATGTGGTTGCAGTGCAGGATCGGCCCGACCCGGTGTTTTGATGGCTGTTGCAAATTCTGACAAAAAACCTGAGAACCTTACAACAACCTTCGCAGGATTTGATATTGATGCAGTAAAGAAAGTTCGTGAACTTTTGATGCCTTATCCTCCGTCGTCGCCTGCTGTTGCTTTATTTAAAGGTGGTGAGTTGGTTCATTTTATAGAAAGACACCAGATTGAAGGTCGCCCGGCACAGATGATTGCCAGTAACCTTATAGCGGCTTTTAATAAACATTGCTAAAACGATAAGCGATATTTAAGATTTCGTCTATGGAAGCTTAGGCTACACATGGATGGGTTAGTAAATACTCCTCCTCCATTTCTATGGAGGAGGTTTTATTTTTTATTAATGATGCTATTTAAGGAATAAGGTTAGGAATATCGATTATTACTTGTTACGTCTTATATACGACCAGTTATAATTCCGTGTATACTTATTATAAACTCATTATTTCATCCCATATCTGTTTTGTTACAGGTATTCCATTTTCCAAATTTTCTTTTCTTATTCGTACAACATTTTCGCCTGGGTAGCGAATAGAGCCCACATTGTTATCAGGCTCTGCATTTTTATAATCTTCAATAATCTGATCCAAAGCCATGGCAATAGCGGAACTGTTTTGCAGCTTAGAAATATTGATGGCAATAAAAACCTGGGAAACATTTATCTCAACCTTCTGTCGGCTTATTTCATGCGTGGATAAACCGCCTGAAAGAATGGTAGCTAAAATATCTAATAACAATGCTAAGCCCGATCCTTTCCAATAACCAATGGGTAAAGAGCGGTTGGTTTGCAAAATCTTTTCAGGATCAGTTGTTAGGTTTCCATTTTCATCAAAGCCTCCGGAAACAGGCAATTCTTCTCCCTGTATTTTTTTTAATTCCATTTTACCATACGAAAATTGTGACATTGCCATATCAAGCACAATAGCTTCATCTTTATATGGAATAGCAATTATGAGAGGATTATTTCCTAACCTGCTATCCTTTGCGCCCCACGCAGGCATGTTGGCAATTGTATTGGTAAAGCATATAAATGCAAAACCTTTTTTTGCAGCTTTCCAGCCATAAGTTCCCCCTCGCATCCAGTGATTAGTATGAGAGATAGCTACACAGCCAATCGCGTTTTGTTCTGAAATTTTCATCGCTCTTTCAGTACAAAAAAATGCATTTAAAATTCCTGGCCCTGACTGTCCGTTCCATTGCTCAAATGCTCCAAAACCTACCGTTAATACAGGCTCATTGTTTACTATTATATGTCCATCTTTTATGTTTTGTAAAAACCGTGGAAAGCGGTTTACACCATGAGTATAAACACCGTCTAAACTATTATCAGCAAATGTTCGTGCACATGTGAAAGCCTTTTCCTTATTTAAACCGTACTTAATTAAAAGATCATAAAAACGTTTTTCCATGTCTTTATAAGAAACCGTTATCGTGTTCGAACTTTCGGAAAGTTTAGTATTACTCATGGAAAATGTATTTGATTGAAACAAAAAAACAGCAGAGGTTATCTACTGTTTTTGTATTAACTATATTAATAAAATTATTTTGTTTTCTTTTGCGGCTTAGGAGCAAAAATCACAAGCATTCTTTTTCCTTCCATTTTTGGCATGCCTTCTAAAACAGCCGTTTCAGCCAGGCGTTCGGCAAATTTTAGAAGCAATAATTCTCCGCGATCTTTAAACATGATAGCACGACCTTTAAACTGCACATATGCTTTTACTTTATTGCCATCTTTCAAAAATTTTTCGGCGTGCTTGGCTTTAAAATCGAAATCGTGATCGTCGGTGCCAGGTGTAAAACGAATTTCTTTTACCTCACTTTGCTTGGCGTTTGCCTTCATCTCCTTTTCCTTGCGCTTCTTCTCGTACAAAAACTTTTTGTAATCGATAATTCTGCAAACCGGGGGTGTAGCATTTGGAGATATTTCAACAAGGTCTAAGCCTTGTGCTTCGGCCATTGCGAGAGCTTTTTCGGTAGGATAAATTCCTGGTTCTATCCCCTCTCCTACCAATCGCACTTCGGGAATGCGAATCATTCTGTTAGTCCTATGTTCCTGTTGTTGTTCTTTGCGGAAGTTCGGGTTTCTACCCCTTTGAAAACTTGGGTTTAATGCCATTAATACTTTTTTGGTGAAGGTTGTTTGGTGATTTTATTTATCGAAAAATAGTTTCGCAATTGTTATGAATAATGCACCTGCCCCAAACATAGTCGCAATTATCCAAATTATGAGTCTATTAATTTCTGATTTTATTCTGCTTTCGCTTTCTGCAAAACCTGTTTTTATTTCTTGACGGAGAATTTCTAAATCTTTTCTTATTAACATCAGTTCAGACTTAGGCGCGATATTTTCTTTTTCTTGTGAAAATTTATCTGCAACTATTTGTTCAATCTGCATCTTCATCATTTTTAAAATAGCGAAGTAATATGTTATAAATCTTCAGAGATTGCGTTGCCGTCATTATTGTAAAAATAGCAAATTATTCAAATGCTCTTTTACTTTGTATTTCTTCCTTTAAAAAATCTATTACCTCGTTTATTGTTTTAGTTCCCAAATCTCCTTTTGACTGCTTTCTTACAGCAACTTTGCCTTCGGTCATTTCCTTCTCTCCTACCACAAACATGTAAGGAATTTTGTTCATTTCAGCTTCTCTTATTTTCCTCCCTATTTTTTCATTTCGGTCATCAACTTCCACTCTAATATCTTCTTTCTTTAATTGTTGTTTTACCTCTTCAGCATACGGCAAATATTTATCGCTTATGGGCAGAACTGTAACCTGCGTTGGCGCCAGCCATAGAGGAAACTTTCCCGCACAATGTTCAATTAACACAGCAATGAATCTTTCCATCGATCCAAAAGGCGCGCGATGAATCATAACGGGACGGTGCTTACTATTGTCTTCACCAACGTATGTGAGGTCGAATCTCTCGGGTAAGTTATAGTCAACCTGGATAGTTCCTAATTGCCACTTGCGGCCAATGGCATCCTTTACCATAAAGTCGAGCTTAGGTCCATAGAACGCAGCTTCGCCATATTCTATAACTGTACGTAAGCCTTTTTCTGCAGATGACTCAATGATTGCTTGTTCGGCAATTTCCCAATTCTCATCACTGCCAATATACTTACTCCGGTCTTCTTTATCTCTTAAAGAGATCTGTGCCGTGTAATCTGTAAATTTCAGCAGATCCAAAACATACAATACAAGGTCAATTACTTTTTTAAATTCATCTTTTACCTGCTCGGGGCGGCAGAACAAATGTGCATCGTCCTGTGTAAAACCGCGAACACGGGTAAGTCCATGTAATTCGCCATGTTGCTCGTAACGATACACTGTACCAAACTCGGCTAAACGTAGCGGAAGGTCTTTATAACTACGCGGGGAAGAATTATAAATCTCGCAATGGTGCGGACAGTTCATTGGCTTGAGCATAAACTCCTCACCTTCCTGTGGCGTTTTAATTACCTGGAAACTATCCTTACCATACTTCTCGTAATGACCACTGGTGATGTACAAACTTTTTTGGGCAATATGCGGTGTGATTACAGGAAGATACCCTATATCCATTTGTTCCTTCTGTAAAAATTGTTGTAAGCGCTCTCTTAACATAGCGCCTTTTGGTAACCATAAAGGCAGTCCTAAACCAACCTTCTCAGAAAAAGTAAACAAACCAAGCTCCTTACCTATTTTGCGATGGTCTCTTTTCTTTGCTTCTTCCAGTAATAACACATACTCATCCAACTCTTTTTGATTTGGAAAGGTAACGCCATAAATGCGGGTGAGCATTTTACGCTTTTCATCTCCACGCCAATAAGCTCCTGCAATACTGGTAAGTTTTATAGCTCTTATAAAACCGGTATGAGGTATGTGTGGCCCACGACATAAGTCAGTAAAATTTCCCTGAGTATAGAAAGTTATTTCGCCATCCTTCAATCCATCAATTAATTCTAATTTATATTCATCGCCTTTATCTGTAAAATATTTTACCGCATCGGCTTTGCCTATTTCTTTGCGAACATAGCTACTGTTTTGCTTCGCAAGTTCAGCCATTTTTACTTCGAGCTTACGCAAATCTTCATCGTTAACCTGCCTGTCACCTAAATCAATATCGTAATAAAAACCCTTTTCAATGGCAGGTCCAATTCCCAATTTAACTCCAGGAAATACTGCTTCCAAAGCCTCAGCCATGAGATGCGCGGATGAATGCCAGAACGTTGATTTTCCTTCTAAATCATCCCACATTAAAAGCTGCAGAGAAACGTCTTTATTTATTGGTCGGGATAAATCACACACTTCGTCATTTACTTTGGCAGCTAAAACCTTCCGTGCAAGTCCCTGACTAATCGACGTTGCAATATCCATGGCTGATAAACCCGCTTCATATTGCCTTACTGCGCCATCAGGAAAAGAAATATTGATCATAAAACAACTGCTGTATTTTGAAAGATTGCAAATGTAACAAACAATCGGCAGAGGATTGGCGGAGTTGCAAACGCTAAAATTATTGATAACCACCCTATTTAAAATACAATGAATTTACCTCTTACAAAAAAAATTAATAAAAACGAAATCTTTACATTTGCGCTTAATTTACAATTTGAAGCATTTGCAGGTATGAAGAAAATTGAACTGGAAATTGTAGCACTATCGCATAGCATAACACAAACACATTCCTATGCTGTGGTTTTAGGTGAAGTAAATGGACTTAGGCGGTTACCCATTGTTATTGGTGGATTTGAGGCACAAGCTATTGCTGTTGCACTTGAAAGAATGCAGCCGAGCCGGCCTTTAACCCACGACCTGCTAAAAAACTTTATGAATGCTTTTAATGTTGATCTGCAGGAAATTATTATTAGTGATTTGCAGGAAGGAATATTCTATTCTAAACTTCTTTGTGTAAATGAACATGATACTGTTGAAATTGATAGCCGCACCAGTGATGCTTTAGCTTTAGCCGTTCGATTTGGTTGTCCGGTGTATACTTATGATCATATTTTAGAAAGTGCAGGAATTTTAATGGAAGATACAGGAACACAGAAGAAAAAAACTCCCGGCGCTCCTTCTGCCGATCCCGGAATCCGTGAAGATTTAAGTGCCTTAACCCTCGAAGAACTAAATAATCTTTTAAACGAGGTGCTCGAGCAGGAAGATTATATACGCGCAATTCCTATTAGAGATGAGATAAAGAAGCGGAAGAAGTAAGTAGGTTGTAAGTTGTAAGCTTTATCTGCCATTTTATACCTATTACAATTCTCTTTAATGGTTTGGTTTCCTAATTGTAAAATTAATCTTGGCCTCCATGTAATTGATAAACGACCTGATGGTTATCATAATATAGAAACTGTTTTCTACCCAATCTCATTGAGAGATGCTTTAGAAATAATCCAATCTGCAGAAATGCAATTTGAGGTTTCAGGTTTAGAGGTTACAGGAAACGCGGAAGATAATCTTTGCCTTAAAGCATATCAGTTACTAAAGAAAGACTTTCCCCAGTTACCCAGTTTAAAAATTCATTTGCATAAAGCAATACCAACAGGTGCCGGCTTGGGCGGAGGAAGCAGTGACGGAGCTTTTATGCTAAAGATGCTGAACGACAAATTTGATTTACAATTATCAGAAAAGGCTCTTATTGATTATGCTTTACAATTAGGAAGTGATTGCCCTTTTTTCATTATAAACAAACCCAGTTTTGCTACAGGCCGTGGTGAAAATCTCCAAACTGTAAATCTTGATCTGTCAGGTTACAAAATGATTGTAGTTAATCCAAAAATACATGTTTCAACAAAAGATGCTTTTTTGAAGTTGACGCCAACGCGACCTGAAAAATCTATTAAGGAAATTGTAGCGCTACCTGTTGTAAGCTGGAAAAATGAGTTAATCAATGATTTTGAAAAACCTGTTTTTGACTCACACCCGGCAGTTAAGGAAATAAAAGACGAAATGTATACAGCAGGTGCAATATATGCCTCGATGACCGGAACAGGAAGTACTGTATTCGGCATCTTCCTTAAAACCTTTGAACCTGAATTTGCTTTTCCCAAAAATTACTTATTGGTGGTTATTCCATAAAACCTGTTTATACTTTTGGAATGGAACCAGGACTATTTAATTTTTCTTCTATTCATCTTGTGCATTAGGAGGAGATTAATCATAATATTTTCAATAAAAAAAGCGCGGCAATTACGCTGCGCTTTTAATAATCATGTTTTCAAGCGTCAAGCCACTCTACCCATCTGCTTTAGGTAAGCAATGTGAGAAATTACTGCCTGACTCATTCTTTTATATTCAACATATTCTACCCCATATTCTTTGCACGCATTTTTTATAATCTTACTTATTTGAGGATAATGTACATGCGATATTTTAGGAAATAAATGATGTTCGATCTGAAAATTTAATCCACCAACAAACCACGAAATGAGCTTATTGTTAGTGGCGAAATTAGCTGTAGTTTTTAGCTGGTGAATAGCCCATTCATCTTCAATTTTGCCGGTAACTTCATCGGGCATGGGGAAATGTGTATGTTCAACAGTATGAGCTAATTGAAAAACGATACTTAAGATAAAACCTGTTGCTGCTGTAAAGCAAACGAAGCCAATTAAATAGTTTGTAAAGCCTATGGTGATAATTGGAATAACTATAAATAAAGCATAATAAATAATCTTGAAAGCCCAAAAGCTGATGTGATCGCCCATTGACATTTTTTTAAGCGGAATATCACCGATCTTTTGTCTGAAATATTTCTTATAGTCTGATACAAAACTCCAATGGAAATGCAACAGGCAATAAAAAAACCAAAAGTACACATGCTGAAAGCGGTGCATTTTATAATGCTTTTGTGTAGATGCCATTCTCAAAAACGGCTTTGCATCTAAGTCATCATCAACACCATCAATATTGGTAAAGGCGTGGTGAACAATGTTATGCTTCATATTCCACATAAACGGGCTGCCACCCAAAATACCTAAAGTGATAGCAGCGCATCTATTAATAACGGGCGATTTACTAAAGCTGCCATGTGCCCCATCATGCATTATATTGAAACCGATTCCTGCCATTAAGCCACCTAATCCTGCGGCTTCTAATAATGCCCACGCACTTGTGGGTGTAAAAAATACAAGATGAACATAGGTTATTGAAAAAGCAATAAGAAGAACTATTGCTTTAGTGTATAATTTATAGTTACCTGTTGTACTGATTCCACGCTCGGTAAAATAATCGTTAATACGTTTTTTTAATTCTGCATGAAACGATTGTTTCTGCGTAGCAAATTTGGGAGTGGTGTTCATTGAGATTTTAATTTAAATGCCTTTTTATGTTTGTATGATTAAGATCTAATCAAGTTGCGTGTTGAATAATTGCATCGAAACTTTTAATACCTATCACCTTGTCACTTAAGTAACCTTCGGCGAATTTAACGCCAATACGTTTACCAAGCATCATCGCCCGTGCCTTAACTGTTTCTAAAAACTCAGGACTCGAAATATAGGTTTGAGGTTCGTTAAGATCAGGATTAAAAAATTGGGTTGTGTAAGCAAGGACAGATTCAATTTTTTTATCCAGAAATTCAGAGATATCGACTACAAAATCAGGTTGTAAAAATCTATCCTGAAAGTAATGAAAAACATATTTTGGCCGCCATGCATCCTGATTAATTCCCTCAACTTCGGTAACAATTTTTCGTAAGCCCGAAAGAAAAGCAGCATCTGAAACCAGTTTAGCGCTTCTTCCATGATCGGGATGGCGATCTTCAGGAGCATTACAAAAGATAATTTCAGGCTGATATTTTCTGATTACCTGTATTGTCTTACGCTGGTTAATTTCATCGTTCTGAAAAAATCCATCTGCCATTGCAAGATTCTCTCTTACCTCCACTCCCAATATTTTTGCAGCATTAGCTGCTTCAGTCTTCCTCGTTTCGGCAGTTCCTCGCGTGCCTAATTCACCACGGGTTAAATCAACAATTCCAACCTTTTTACCTTCGGCAATGCATGCTAAAATTGTTCCTGAACAACCTAACTCAACATCATCGGGATGCACACCAAAAGCCAATACATCCAATTTTTCAACCATATAATCAACCAATTATAGAGGGCTGCAAGGTAGCCTATTTAGCAGTTATTGATGTTAATGAAAAGAAATAGATTTCAACAATCTGTAGAGTAAAGAGGATAATTTTTTGCATGCAAATACCTATTGATACTTATGAGTAACACATGCATCAATCTATATAAAATACTAATCGTCGTATAACACACATATTCATTGCAGTAATGTATGTTATAGGCGGCTTCTCAAAGTTTGTTACTTTATTAAATACGGTTGAATTGCTTTTTGCCAGATGGCATAACCTTTTTCGTTCATGTGCAACTTGTCTTCAAGAAAAAGATCGGGTTTTGGCTTGCCATTTCGCAATAGCATAGGATCAAAAACATTGATGTAAGAAGTATTTTTTTGTTTTGCAAGAAAAGATTTGATTAATGAATTGGCCTGCTTCATTTTGGGCATCAACCTTTCCCGACTTGGGCTTGGCTTGATGGAAACAAAAGACACTTTTGCTTTTGGCAATGCATTTCTTATCACAGTGAATAGTTGACTAAAGCGACCTGCGACCATTTGAGGTGTAATAGAATCGGAAGAGGCAAGGTCGTTATCGCCACAGTAAATCAGCACTTGTTTAGGACGATAAGGAATAATTATATCATTTGCATAACGCACTACATCAGGCAAAACCGAACCACCAAATCCCCTGTTAATTATCGTATAACCGGGAAAGTAAGCTTGTACATCTGTCCACTTTCTAAACGAAGAGCTGCCAACAAACAAAATAGCATTTGCAGGCGGAGGTGAAACATTGTCCTGTTTTTTAAACGCCTGTATTTCGTTTTGGAAAGCAGGCTGTGCGACAACGTTAAAAAAAGCTGATATGAGCAGTAAAGTAACGGCGGTAATAGATAGCATATTTTTCATGAGAAACTATTGTGGCATGATTTAAAAAAAGTAATTCGTTTTGCAAAATAGAGCTTCTTGTCAGCAACAACAAAAGCAAAGATAATTTTACTCGCTCCTTTTTTTTCGATATTCCGTCTCCATTAAATGCTCCTGCTGTAGAGTAAGAGGTTTAACGAAGAGACAAACTTTTTAATAAGAGGAAGTTCAACCCCAATCATTGTATAGCGTTCTATCTATTTCATTTTTTAGATAGATTCTTAAATATGTACAGTGAATTATTATCAATTATAATAAGAGTCTGCTAATCTTTTTTGCTACAATAGAAACCTCAATTTCTGCTAAGGCTGAAAGAGATACCCATTTTGCATCTTTGGCTTCAGACGGTGGTACCTTAATTTTTTTATCTCCGCTATAAACAAACAAGTATCTGAAATCATGATGAATATGTTCCTTTTCATTTTTATTTTTGTTAGCGGGTATATAATGACTATTTATATCTAACGGAACATTTGCTATGGAATACACGGGAATATAAATTAGGTTAGCTACAGATATACCTGTTTCTTCACTTGCTTCCCGCAGGGCTGCATCTAAAACTGAAGAGTCTCCTTTTTCAATATGCCCGCCCGGTTGCAGGTATCTGTCGTATAGCTTATGTTTTAATAACAACATTTGTTGTGCACCGGCATCTGCAATAAAAGCGCTGGCAGTAATGTGGCCGTTAAAATTTTTTCTGTCGTATAACTGCTCATTTCTTTTCAAAAAGTGTAAAAGCTGTTGATGGTCTTCGTGTTGAAATTGATCTAAATAGGCCTGTAAGATGTGATTGATGTCTTGTTTATTTTCCATTTATTCTAATGCAATAAGGGTAAACTTACATAGTACCTTTCATATAAGCCAACATTACTGTAAGAATAACCTTGTACATTCAATACTAAGTAATCATTAAACTTCCGAAATTAATTATGGCAAAAACAATCTCTGCTAATCATTTTCTATATTACTTTTATTACTACTCTAAACCTAAAACAATGAAAAAATTACGTGCTGTTTTCTTTGTTATTATAATGAGTGCTATTTATTGCTCTTGTTATAGTAAACAACCCCAGGGGCTGGCTCAAGACAACAACACCCCAACTTCCCGAAGCGAAAAAATTAAAACAGGCGCCGACCAAATAGAAAAATATATATCGTACCTCAAGGGCAAAAGAATAGGAATGCTTGCCAATCAAACTTCGATTATTGGCAATAAACATTTGGTAGATAGCTTTAAAACGCTTGGTATTAATATAGTAAAAGTGTTTGGCCCCGAACATGGATTTAGGGGTAACGCAAGCGCAGGTGCAAAAGTGGCAGATGAAGTTGATCAGGCTACCGGTATCCCTGTTATTTCGTTGTATGGAGCTAAAAACAAACCATCACTACAAGACCTTGCTGATGTTGATGTGATGTTATACGACCTGCAGGATGTAGGTTGCCGTTTTTACACAAATATCAATGCCCTTGTACGCTTTATGGAGGCATGTGCAGAAAACGGTAAGGAACTTATCATTTTGGACAGGCCTAACCCTAATGCCTATTTTGTAGATGGTCCTATATTAGACATGAACCTAAAATCAGGCATAGGGATGTTTCCTATTCCTATTAGCCACGGTTTAACCATTGCAGAATTTGCACAGATGGCAAACGGAGAAGGCTGGCTTACAAATAAAATGAAGTGTAACATCAAAATAATTACAGTAGCAAATTATAATCATGATATGCCGTATACTTTACCCGTAAAGCCTTCACCCAATTTGAATACGCAGCAGTCTGTAATGCTTTATCCTTCGCTGTGTCTTTTTGAAGGCACAGTTATAAGCCAGGGGCGTGGAACTTACTTTCCCTTTACCGTTTTGGGCAATCCTGATCTTAAAGGCAAATACTCTTTTTCTTTCACTCCTGATAGCATTAAAGGAATGGCTGAAACGCCTTTGCACATGAAACAGGTTTGTTACGGCCTGGATTTACGCAATTACGATATTGATAAACTTTATAAAAGCAAACGTATTAACATACAATGGATGAAAGAAATGTATAACGCTTACCCTAATAAGGAAAAGTTTTTCGATTTTAAGCAAAGCAAAGAAATGGGCAACATTGATAAGCTTGCAGGAACTACACTTTTTAAAGAACAGATTATCGCAGGAAAATCGGAAAATGAAATTCGTGCAAGTTGGGAACCGGGTTTAAGCCAATTTAAAATAATGCGAAAAAAATACCTGCTTTATCCATAGCCTTTAATATATGTACTTGCAGTATATCCAACCTTTTTGTTGATGGCCACCTTTTAAAATATCATTTGTATACATCCACCTCATCTGTCTTAAGCAATACAACAATTTAAAAAATGTCGTTATTCATACGCGTATTCCTTTCTTATATTTGCCCTCTTTAAAACAAAAAAGGTGCAGGCATCCCAAAAATTCTTTCTGCGTAATCAAACTCTCTGGCTTTCAAACATGCGCTGCATTTATTGGGAGGAACAAAAATCACTTATTGTAAGCGATACTCATTTTGGCAAAACCGGTCATTTTAGAAAATCTGGTATTGCTGTACCCCAAAATGTTTATAAAGAAGACTTGCAACGGCTTATAGATCAGTTACAATATTTTAAGCCGCAGCAATTGATAGTAGTAGGTGATCTTTTTCATAGTGTGATGAATAAAGAACTTGGGTTTTTTATAAAATGGCGGAACGACTTTCATCAATTACATATCGAACTTGTAAAAGGTAATCATGATATCTTGAAGGAAGAGTGGTATACTGCTAACAATATTTCTGTCTCCCAATCACATTTTCACCTTAGTAATTTTTGTTTTGTTCACGATATTAAAGAAGCCTGTCAACCCTCTCCTGCTATTAATTATTATTTCAGTGGTCACATTCATCCCTGTGTAACTATAAACGGCCTTGGTAAACAATCGCTCACGTTTCCGTGCTATTATTTTACCGAAACTTTTGCTGTTCTACCTGCCTTTGGAAAATTTACCGGTACAGCTTCCATCGAACAAAAATCTTCTGACAATGTTTTTGCAATCATACCATCAAATCCTGCTAAAGGAGAGCCCGGTGCGGTAGTGAAAGTGTAAAGTACGAAGTGGGAAGTTTGAGATACGAAGTACGAAATATGAAGTTCAAAATACGAATGTTTAGTTTTCATTTTCGTCTCAATCCACTAATGAACCCGATGACTTAATGACCCACTGACTTAATGACTTACTAGCTCCATGACTATTAAAATAGCTTTCGATCCAATTTATGCTCATCCTTTACCTGAAGGTCATCGTTTCCCAATGTTGAAATATGAGTTGATACCGGAGCAGCTTTTACATGAAGGAACTATTACTGCTAACAATATTTTTGCACCTGCTGCCTGCAGTGAAGAGATTATTTTATTGACTCATACTAAAGAATATTTGGATAGATTACTACACCAGGCTTTATCAGCCTCAGAACAGAGGAAGATAGGATTTCCGCAATCGCCCGAACTGACAAGGAGAGAACTAATTATTACACAAGGAACTATTGATTGTTGCTACTTTGCTTTAGAAAACGGCTTTGCATTAAATGTAGCAGGTGGTACTCATCATGCTTTTTCAAATAGGGGTGAAGGCTTCTGTTTATTAAATGATTTTGCCGTTGCAGCTAATTATTTATTGCATAAAAAATTAGTGCAAAAAATACTAATCATCGATCTTGATGTTCACCAGGGAAATGGCACTGCAAAATTGTTTGAAAACGAAACCAGGGTTTTTACTTTCAGTATGCACGGTCAGCATAATTATCCTTTTCATAAAGAAACTTCCAACCTCGATATTCCATTAGGAGATGGAACTGATGATAGCACATACCTAAAGTTACTTTCTGAAAATCTTCCCCAACTAATACAAAGCTTTAAACCTGATTTTGCTTTTTATCTTTCAGGCGTCGACATTTTGCAAACAGATAAGTTTGGAAAACTGCAGGTAACATTACAAGGTTGTAAAGAGAGAGATGAATTTGTTTTCACTCATTTGCAAAAAAGTAAAGTTCCTTTTACAGTAGCCATGGGGGGAGGTTACTCTCCTGATATCAAAACTATTGTTGAAGCTCATTGCAATACTTTTAGAACTGCTTTGATGTGGTGAATTAAATAAGTGTAGTATAAATACCTTACGCACAAATAAAATGCACTGCTACTGTTGTAAAAGGTTCCCTTCCCCTCGCCTAAATTGTAGGCCGCAAAAGACTTGTACTAAACGTCGTTTAAAGCATCTGACATCTCCTATTACTTAAAAAAAAAGGTGTCCGGTATCTTACAAAGAAGAAATCCGGACACCGATAGATTGAGGCCCAAGCCAACTTATATCTTAAGAAAAACAATTGAAGCTGTATCTACTAATCCTTTAGGCCAAGGTATTCTTTTACCTGCTTATAATCATTCCAATCAATAGGATTAGCCAGACGGCCGGTATTTACCCCACCAGGAACTAATACGTATCTATATTGATAATGATTATAGTTTCCTATTTTAAAGGAACTTACATTGTCAGTAGCGACCAAATCAATTTCCTGAAATGAGAAATAAGGATTTATGATAGCTTGTGCAACAAAAGGATCATAGTTAGGTAGTGGTATTATAAATTGACGTCCCGTAGAGTCACTTCCTGCATTCAGGTAAACTTTCATTATCCCTCTATTTAAAATGGAATCAACCAGCCTTGGAGCATTAATTACGCCAATCCAGGCACTACTGTCAGTATATAACGGGGTAAACGATACATTTAGCCAGGCAGAATAAATTACATTAGCGGAACCTGGTGCTCCCGGAGCGCCGGGAGTGCCAGGTGCACCATTAGTACCTGCACCACCGGCAGGTCCTTGAGGCCCCGCAGGACCCGCTGGTCCTTGTGCACCTGCCGGACCATCTTTAGCGCAAGACCCAAGCATTAAGGTAATTGCTAACAAAAAAATACAAGGGATTGTAAAAAGCTTCTGTCTCATAAGGTGTGTTTTAAAATTATTGTTCTTTCTTTTTTATAATTATTCATCAGGCAATTATTATCAAATTAAGAGTGCCTTTTATAAAAGGCTGGAGTGCTAAAATATTCTTTTTTTATTATAATCATATAACTTTTCGAGTCAAAGTTTAAAATGCTTTCGGCACCTAAAAACTCAAGGTTATAAGTAGAACATTGCAAGCAGCATGTATGCCTGCATGGTGGCAACAGGAATATTTTCGGTCATTAGTTTATGCTTAATAATAAACACCAGCACAGAACAAAATGAGCGCTGCGGGCCTAACTGAATAGTTTATTCAGGTAATTAACGCATTAAAAGCAAGCGCAGCCCAAGTTCTCTATTTTGCACAGGAAAGCTGAATAGACAACTAAGCCAAAACAATGGTATTAAAAATGTATGTTCCACTAAAACGAAGGCAAGGGGTCTGATTGCTAGTTTGCAATATTCAAGACACTTAACTCCCATTAAGTCTTACAACATAACTTCTACTGCAAACCCCGGTGAAAGTGTTCCTGTCTATACAATTGAAACCATTTCTGCACCTAAGCTTCCTGCCCTATCCATACCGCGCCGCCAATGCTGCTTCTTCTTGCCCCGGTCACTGTATCAAAAACATTATACTCTTCGCGCCAACGCAGTACGCCGATAAGCGCCATCACCAATGCTTCTTTATAATTAATCAGCGTCGCATCCGGAACGATTACCTCTATATTCAGCGTGTACAATACTTCCTTCAATCTTGTTATGAGAAAAGTATTAAAGGCACCACCGCCAGTCACAAGCAATTTTTGATTTTCGATTTTCGACTTTTCATTGATTAATCCTACAGAATTTCTAATCTGCATTACAACATGTTCCGCATAAGTTCTTAATTTATCAGAGGTGGATAACGAGAATGTTTGTATAACCGGAAAAACTTCATCTGTCCCAAAACTATTAGCCAATGATTTTGGGTAAGGTTTTGCATAGTAAGTAAGCTCATTCAATCTCGTTAATAAAGCTGTATTAGTGTTTCCTGATGCCGCCATCATTCCGCCTTCATCAAATTGCTTTCCTTCTAATTGTGCAAGCATATTCATAACGCGGTTTGCAGCACATATATCAAAAGCAATGTATCCTGAATCTCTTCTAAAAGAAAGATTGGCAATGCCTCCGATGTTTAAGCATAGTGAAAAATCACTTAATAATAACTTCTCTCCTATCGGTACAATAGGTGCGCCTTGTCCCCCAAAAGCTACATCCATTGCTCTAAGATCGCTTACCACATTTATCTGGGTGGTTGCAGCTATCACGGCTCCATCTCCTAACTGTGCTGTAATACCTGAAGCCGGTGCATGAAATGTGGTATGACCATGACAAGCAATCAACTGCACCTTATGATGAAGATCATTTTCATCAACAAATTTATTTATCTCTTCACCAATGTATTTACCATATTCAGCATGTAAGAAAAGATAATCATAAGCAGAAAGTGTTGTTGCTTTTTGCAGTTTACTAACCCAGTCATTATTGTAAGGTTTACAATTGGCAGCTTCTATTTCGTAACTCCATTTGCCACCGGTTTCTTCAAGTTCAACAAAAGCCATGTCCAAACCATCAAGAGATGAACCACTCATTATTCCGATAACTCTGTATAACATAATGTTTAGATTTTAAGCTGCAGGATGCTATAATTGCCGTAATTTTCGCCGCAATCTACAATTTGAAATCTGCAATTTTACTATGGTAATTAATTTAAGCGAGCAACATAGTTTAGTAAGTAATTGGGTAGGCGAGTTGAGAAGTTCAGAAATACAAACAGACAGGATGCGTTTCAGGCGTAACCTCGAAAGAATTGCAGAAGTAGCAGCGTATGAAATAAGTCAGCAACTCGAATGGCAGGAGATAGAAATTCAAACTCCCTTAGGCATAGCTAATTGCAAAACTTTAAAAACGCAACCGGTGCTTGCCACTATTTTACGTGCAGGCTTACCCATGCATAATGGTATGCTTAATTATTTTGACAAAGCCGACAATGCTTTTATATCTGCTTATAGAAAACATCACCGGGATGGTTCGTTTGAAATAAGCCTGGAGTACATGAGTTGCCCTTCGCTCGAAGGAAAAGTTGTAATTATAAGCGACCCCATGCTGGCAACCGGATCGTCGCTTGTAAAAACAATACAGTATATGAAAGCTGATGCAGCCCCTTTGCAAATGCATATTGTTGTTGCTATTGCCTGCACTGTAGGAATTGAATATGTGTTGCGCGAACAACCTGATGTAAAGATATGGTGCGGAGAAATTGATGATGAATTAACAGCAAAAGGATATATTGTACCGGGATTGGGAGATGCAGGTGATCTTGCATTTGGAACTAAAATGCAAATGTAAATTCTTAATATCTGCAGTATAAACGCAACAGAATTCGTTACTTTTATGTCTTAAAATAAATATTATCCAACGTTCATCAATGCGGAAAGTTTTTTTAATCATATTTTTTTTATGTGTTCTGATAAAAACCTATTCTCAGGATCCTCACTTTTCACAATTTTTTTCTTCACCGCTAACCCTTAATCCTGCTTTTACGGGCAAGTTTGACGGAGACCTTCGCATGGCGGGTGATTATCGAAACCAGTGGCCCACATTTAACCGTGCATTCACCACCACTACCCTATCTGTTGATTTTCCTATTATTGGTAATAGCATTGCATTCAACGATACCTGGGGTGTTGGTGTAATGGCCTATTCCGACCAAAGCGCTAACAGCGCTCTCAAGCTAAATTACCTTACAGTCTCAACTGCTTTTCATAAAGGTTTAGATGAGGATGGATACCATCAAATTGGGGCAGGCTTTCAGGCTACATATTCTAACATGCTTTTAAATGTCACTAACCTAAAATTCGAAGATCAGTTGACGCCCTTTGGTTTTACAGGTACAACGACGGAGATCTTCAACTATTCTAATCTAAAAAATAATTACTTTGATGTTAACGCCGGCGTTTTATACACCGGAAGCACGTCCGATAATAATAATTATTATGCGGGTTTCTCAATGTATCACCTGACGCGGCCTCAACACCATTTCACTGGTACGTTCTTCCTGCTAAATACACGAACCACCTTTCATGCCGGTGGATATTTTCCTGCGGGCTCCGGCACGCTACATTTAAGTGGTTTATACAGTACGCAGGCAAAGGCTTCTGAAACTGTTATTGGCGGAGCACTGCAACTATCGGTAGCCGATAATATCGATAGACCTACCAGTCTGTATCTTGGAAGCTGGATGCGGCTCAATGATGCCCTTATCCCTTACATTGGGTTGGAGTTTAATGATTTTCGTTTAGGCATGACTTACGATGTAAACATTTCTTCCCTTAAACCTGCATCGCAGGCTAGAGGCGGAACAGAAATATCTCTTATTTATACCCGCAGACGCAGCGCCGAGAAAGGCAAGACAGTACCGTGTCCTAAGTTCTAATCGCAAGTTTCTATAGATTATACGGAATTATATTCTTCAGGTGACGGAATTTTGATTTGATTTTTTTAACCTTGATTAGCTTTCTATTGAGCATTATAGCATTGATTGCTTTGCACAAAACAGATAGTAAGATGGAGTTGGAAAAAAAATTGGGCTGTTTTAGCTTTTTTAGAAAGTTCCACTCCTCATAATTCAGTCAACCTTCATCTGTCATCTATTTTCTAATTTCCCGAGCTTAATCCCTTGTGCCTGCTTCTGTGCTTTTAACGCTAATTCGGTGGCGAGAAAACAATGCTCTTGTGTCATAGCGGTTTCGGTGCGGTTAATAACGTCGTCTACCAACTGTTGACCGTAGGGCAAAGGTTCCTTAGTGCAATCGATATATTTCGTTTCTTTTTGATTTACCAAAAACAAGTGATTGCCACCCTGCCGACCGGCAATGTCAACATTCTTTCGTATCTCAATATAACCCTCGGTTCCAAGTACAGTCAACCGCCCGTCTCCCCATGTGTTAAGCCCATCTGGAGTAAACCAGTCCACACGAATATATCCTGCTCCACCATTACCGCGCAGCATCACATCTCCAAAATCCTCAAATGCAGGATATTGAGGATGATTAACATTTCCAACCTGGGCTGCTACCACTTCGGCTTTAGTGGAGCCTGTAAAAAAAAGGTACTGGTCGAATTGATGTGAGGCAATATCTGTGATGATGCCACCAAAACGATTGCGGTCGAAGAACCAGTCGGGACGTGTTTTCGGGCTCATGCGGTGTGGTCCTAAACCGATGGTCTGAATCACTTTGCCAATGGCTCCTGCTTTTACCAAATCACCGGCCTTAATAGTTGCCCGGTGCTCTAACCGCTCGCTGTACATAATTGAATAAATACGCCCCGTCTCCTTTTGAACCTTACGCACTTCTGCAAGTTGTTGCAATGAGGTAATGCCGGGCTTGTCAGACATATAGTCTTTGCCGTGTCGCATTACGCGAATGCCTAAAGGAGCCCGCTCATTTGGGATTGCAGAACTAAGGACAAGCTGAATTGACTTGTCTTCGAGTATCTCCTTTTCGCTACCGGCGAGCTTTGCCTGTGGAAACCTTTTAGCAAAGGCTGCTGCAAGATCAGGCTCTTTCGCATAGAAGGAAACAAACCGGCCCCCACCACGCAACACTGCTTCTACCTGCGAGTTAATGTGAGCGTGGTTTATGCCAATGACAGAAAAGTTAATTCGTGGTTCTGCTTTATACTTTGCACTATTGTCGTCAACATTTATAAGTGGTTTACTTGTTTCAAGTTCCGCAAAAGCATTCTTAGATAAAGCAGAAAGTCCTGCGATGCCTGCCGCAGTAGTAGCAGTATCCTTTATAAACTTGCGCCGGTTAAATTGTGTTTCTTTCATATTACATTGTTTACTTTTTTCATATGGTAATAGTTCTGAAATTAATATTTATTATTTGTACTTGCCACTAATCTACTTTGCTATCTCACTATCTTTTTACTTTGCATTTTTGCTTTTACATTATTCATTATTCATTATTATTTCTCTTTCCGCTCACATACTTATTCCCTTTTCTTATAAAGCGGTAAGGCAATAAAGCATCTTCTCCTGCATAATCCACACCAATTCTTGCAGTTACTGCTATGTCGCTTTCATTAAATTGCAGTCCATCATCTGCTATAAACAACTCGTCGCTTTGCAAACTCATACCTGTATGGGATGTACATATTCCTAACGCCCTGGCTACAGTACCTGGTCCGCGGGTAAGATCAAAACTATGTTGAGTTTTTTTAGAACGTTCAAGCATTGTATCTATTCCAACCAAAGGCTCCAAAGCTCGTATTAAAATAGCATTTGGAATACCTGGAACATTGGTAACAATATTAAACATTTGATGAATGCCATAACATAAATATACATAAGCAACGCCCCCTAGAGCGTACATCACTTCTGTACGCTTTGTTCTGCGATTACCATAAGAATGCGATGCTTTATCATAAGGGCCATTGTAAGCTTCGGCTTCAACAATTCTTCCGGCTGTAATTGCATTATCAAATTTTGTAACCAGTATTTTACCTAATAGCTCCCTTGTTATTACAGCAACATCAGCACGTTCATAAAAAACAGCAGGTAATTTTTTCCAATCATTCTTTTGCTCTGTCATGCTTTATTTTCATTTTATGAATATGTGTTTTATACCTGTTGATTCAAAAAGTCTTTCGCTCCCTTCTGCACCTTACATTTGCATCAACAAACTTCCTTGTACTCCTATAAATTTTGTAAACGGTGATTTAAATTTACTTCAATTAAAAAGAACTCATTTGCTACAAGACCTCATCATTGCCTTTCAAGGTTATGGGCAGGCTCATCGCTTTATACGCCGACATAATTTATGGAAATGGATTATAGTTCCTGGCATTGTTTACATGCTGCTGTTCTGCATAAGTATGTATTTTTTTGGTAAAAGTGCGAGTTCCGTTATTGAATACCTGAGTATAAAAACCGGTTTACACAAGTGGATGGAAAGCATGCCCGGCCGTATAGCTACCTTTTTTGTTACCGTAGGTGCAATGATACTTTGGCTTATTTTGATGTTGTTTTATTTTTCGTTGTTCAAATACCTTTGGTTTATTGTTGGCTCACCCATATTTGCCTATTTAAGTGAAAAAACCGAAGCGATTATCGAAGAAAAAGAATACCCTTTCAGCTTCAAACAATTGATGAAAGACATTCTTAGAGGAATAAGAATCGCATTAAGAAATTCACTGTGGCAAACTGTTTATATCGTTTCGCTTTTATTACTTTCATTAATTCCGGTAATTGGTTGGGTTACCCCTGTTTTTACAATTTTGATTGAATGCTATTATTATGGTTTTTCGATGTTGGATTATAGCTGCGAACGCCATAATCTCACATCTGCAGAAAGTATTAATTTCATCGGCAGCAGAAAAGGCCTCGCAATTGGTAATGGCTTGTTGTTTTACCTGATGCATTTAATACCAATTGCCGGCTGGATCTTAGCCCCTGCTTATGCTGTAATTGCTGCAACATTAAGTATGTATCCGATGAGGAGGGGGGATGTTTGAACCGGGATAGTCTGAACCAGGATTTCTAGGATTGAAAGGATTGCGGGGAAATGTACAATAACACCTCCACCCTATATGATAAAATGATAGACAGGAACATAAAGTACTATCAATGAAAATCTCTTTTTATTTTTTCTTTTACTTGCAATAGAATTTAGCAAGTTTTAATAGCTGATGAATACAATGGATAAAGTACCTGAACAACAGACCGAAGCATTAAATACAAGCAACAAAGCTTTGGGTATAGTGTTTTTAATTCCAACAGTATTACATGAAGATGCACCCCAAACCATTCCCTTATATGTGTTAGATGCAGTTAAGCAATGCCAGGTTTTTTTTACAGAGAATGAAAGAACGGCACGTCGTTATTTAAAGATGCTTTGGCGCGAAATGGTGATTGATGATTATAAGTGGTTCACTATTCATAAAGCCGAAAAAGAAGTTCAACAATTATTTATACAACTGCTTAAAGAGGGAAATAATATAGGTATTATTAGTGAAGCCGGCTGCCCTTGTATTGCTGACCCGGGACAGTTATTAGTGAATGCTGCTCAAAAAAAAGGTGCAGCCATAAAACCTTTGGTTGGACCAAGCAGTATTTTGTTGGCACTGATGGCCAGTGGTATGAATGGTCAACAGTTTCAGTTTTTTGGTTACTTACCAATAGATAGTGATGCAAGAAAAACAGCTATAAAAGACCTGGAAAATGAGTCAGCAAAAAAAGATTGCACTCAGATTTTTATTGAAACACCTTACCGCAATAACCAGTTGATAAAAGATATTATACAAACCTGTAAACCTCAAACTCAACTTTGCATTGCAGTAGATATAACTTCCTCAGCAGAAAACATTGTAACAAAATCTATTACCGATTGGAAAAAAAAATTGCCAGACATTCATAAACGCCCGGCAATATTTTTATTGTATGCTCTATAGTCATTGTACGTTCATTATACTATCTACAATATAGGGCGTTTCACCTCTCCACCAGAGTGCACCATTTTTTTGCTCGTAATGCACCACTATTCTGCGGCCTTCATAGTTCATTAGCTGCTGAGCAACTTTAGGCTTATCAACTGAAAAATAGAATTTCTCGGTAGAGAAGTTGGATTGCCCATTTTGCAGAATTCCACTCAATACTAATTCACCTTCATAAGTTTTAAAAAGATTACCCTTATGCGAAAACTTTTGCAATAAACCTGTACGGTTTCCGTCGCTATAAGTATAGTAGTACTTCCAGTAAAATATTCCACCGACGGCAATAAGAACAATAATTAAAATAAGACCTATAAATCTTCCCATGTTTTATAATTTTTATAAACCGTATTTATCAACAAGATATATTAAAGCCGCCATATTTATAGCACCTAAAAAAAGCTCTCTTTTATTTACCTGCTCAAAAACATCGCTTCGTGCATGATGCAAATCAAAGTAACGCTGGTTATCGGGTAAAAGTTGGGCAACAGGTGTATTAAAATTTGAGTTTAACGGAGTAATATCTGCTCCACCCCCACCTTGTATAAAATCAGTGCCACCATACGTTTGCAATAATGGTTGCCACTGCTTAATTTTTTGTAAGCCTGCTTCACTTACAGTAAATGAAAACCCGCGTGGAGTAAATCCTCCGTTGTCGCTCTCTAACGCAAATACGTGTTTTTCTTTATTTACCTTTGCCTGTTCTGCATATTTTTGTCCCCCGCGTAATCCATTTTCTTCATTAGCAAAAAGCACAAAACGGATGGTTTTTTTTGGCTTATAATTTAATGCTTTCAGTACCCTCAAAACTTCCATAGTTTGTACA
This sequence comes from Chitinophagales bacterium 62-2, assembly GCA_002050375.1. Lineage (GTDB taxonomy): Bacteria > Bacteroidota > Bacteroidia > Chitinophagales > Chitinophagaceae > Segetibacter. The sequence continues at coordinate 6,040 of MWYU01000735.1, read as the reverse complement.
ATGCCGGTTCCATCGTCATGTGCTCCTTCATTTATATCCCAGCTATCGAGATGGCCACCGACAGTTATAAATTCATTCTGATCAGTTCCCTTCAATTCGGCAATTACATTGTGTCCCACGGCATCCGGTAAAAAATGTCCGTAAGTTGTAAGTGAAACTTTTACAATCTTATTTTCCTTACAGGTTTTAAATAAATATTCAGCATCTTTTAACCCTACAGCTACAGCCGGTATTTTAGGAAATGAGTCATTATAAAGTGTAGCGCCCGTATGAGGGTTATTGTCTGTTGCTTCAGTTAACGAACGAACAATAACACCAACGGCTCCGTACTTCGCAGCACGGCTTGGGCCATTTCTGCGATAAACTCCTGATTCACCATAAGCCTGTCCCGGTCTTATATAAGTTGGATTAAAAGGATAATTATAAAATACGATTTTACCTTTTACTTCGGCTTTACGGTTTTCTAATTCATCGTAAGAAGCTACAGCAATTACTTCGCCTGTTAGTCCTTTTTTACCTGTCCCTAACGAATTACCTAAAGCCAAAACATCTAAAGATCGCTTTTGTTTTTTACCAGCAACATCTATAACTGCAGCCTTGTCCTCTCCTCCCCTAACCCAATGCGGTACCATACATTCCTGAAAGAAAACATTATCAGCACCTGATTCTTTCAGTGTTGTAAGTCCCCAATTTTCCGCCATTGTCATTTGAGGAGAACCCGCGAGCCTTCCACCAATTTTTTTTGTCAGGTAACGAAGTTGTTCATAAGCTCTCCCGTTCACTAAAATGTTGTTTGCTATCTTCCTTATAAAAATAGAATCTTCTTTTTGCGCAATAGCTAAGGCAGGAAGCAAGGCAAGAACCAACACTAATTTTCTCATTTATAAATTTTCGAAGCAACCTAAGCAAATGTCAGGCCTCGTAGTTTACAATGCATGTAAACCAATAACAGAATTTATTGTTACTTAGCAAAGTTATTTGAGGACGGTGACACCTAAAGAAGAGTTGGGAGTTTAGCCCCCAACCCCTAAAGGGGGAGTTTGGAATTTAAAAATAAAGTTTGGGAAGATATTATTAATAAGACCGGTAAGTGAGCAACGAAATAGAAGGAAAGGAAAACCACTGCCGGCCACATAAAAACCAATGCTAATATGCGAATAGGTATAGTTTGCTACCCCACTTTTGGTGGCAGCGGAGTGCTGGCGACAGAATTAGGTAAGGCTTTGGCCGACAAAGGTCATTCTGTCCATTTTATAACTTACCAGCAACCGGTAAGGCTAAATGTTTTTAGCGCAAACATTTTTTACCATGAAGTTCGTGTTCCTACGTATCCCCTTTTCGATTATCCGCCTTATGAAGTTGCGCTATCCAGTACAATGGTAGATGTTATACTTAATCACGATCTCGATCTGTTGCATGTGCATTATGCTATTCCGCATGCTTCGGCTGCATACCTTGCTAAGAAAATTGTAGAAAAACAAGGACGAAAAATTCCGGTGATAACAACGTTGCATGGTACTGATATAACCCTTGTTGGTAAGGATAAGACTTATGCGCCGGTGGTAACTTTTAGCATAAACGAAAGTGATGCGATAACTGCAGTGAGCGATAACCTTCGAAAGGAGACTTTTAATTCGTTCTCGATAACAAAGGATATAGAAGTCATCTACAATTTTGTAGATGTTGCCCGTTTTAGTAAAAAACCTATTGATGCTTTCCGCAGAGTGATTGCCCCGCATGGAGAAAAAATATTGGTTCATGCGTCTAACTTTAGAGGGGTTAAAAGAGTGCAGGATGTGGTAAAGGTTTTTGCAGAGGTAAGAAAGAACCTCCCGGCAAAGCTGCTGATGGTTGGCGATGGACCTGAACGCCCTGTGATGGAAAATCTTGTGAAAGAATTTAAACTTACTGAAGACGTAAGGTTCTTAGGAAAGCAAGAACAAATTGAGGAGATATTGGTGGTTAGCGATTTGTTTGTTTTAACCTCCGATTATGAAAGCTTTGGCCTTGCAGCCCTTGAGGCAATGGCCGCCAGAATGCCTGTTATAAGCACTAATGCGGGGGGTCTGCCCGAAGTCAATTTGCATGGTATTACTGGTTTTCTTGCTAATGTTGGCGATGTTGAAACAATGAGTACCTATGCAATAGGCCTGTTACAGGATGAAAGTAAGCTCGCCACTTTAAAACAGAATGCATTTGAGCAGGCACAGAAATTTGACATCAGCAATATTGTTCCGGTGTATGAGAAGTTGTACAGTAGGTTTTGCAGGATGGATTGTAAATGAGTTTTTGTCACAGTAGGCACAATAGAATCCATAGTAAATAGTATTCTATCAAGTAACTTCTTCTATGCTCCTAAAGGTCTAAGTGGTAAAGTATTTCAACTTATCTTGGTCTTAACCAACTTGTAGGATTTAATGGTGCACCTCTTTCGTTGGAAACCATAAATAATATTTCTCCCCCATCACCGTCATCGTTTGTTGCCGCTCTTCCAAGTACTGTTCCGGGGCGTACCTGTTGTCCCTTGTTTACATTAGTGGATGACAAGTGACTATAAGTGGTGAGATATTTTCCATGAAGTACAATTACTGCCTGTTCGCCACCTAAGTCGAATATTGATGTAACCGAGCCGTCAGCAACTGCTTTTACCGGTGCGCCTACAGGGAGTGAAATAGTAATACCCTCACTTCTGCCAACTAACTTGGTTCCGGGAATGGTATAAGTACCAAAGGGCACCGTCACCTGCCCTGCATCTACCGGCCACGGAAGTCTTCCTTTGCTGCTTTCAAAATTAATTGAGAGCGCCTTACTTTCATCTGTGGACTCTAAGGGACTATCTTCTCTTTCTTTTTTCGGCTTTGCAGGTGGTGGAGCAACAGCAACATCTTCAATAGCAGGTTTGGGGTTATCCTTTGGTGTGTTATTAGTATTAGCTTTCGCATTATCCCTGGCAGCCTCGTTAGCTTTATTTTGCCTGGCTATTTCCGCATCTCTTTTTTTCTTCTCATCTGCTGCTGCTTTTTCTGCCGCTTTTTGCTTTGCTATAGCCTGAGCTCTTTTACGTGCTTCAGCCTGCTCACGTCTTATAGCAGCCGTTATTGCCTGCTGAATTTGCTGCCGGTCTCTTTCACGTCTCTTCACCTGCGTAGCCAAATCCTCCTCCTGCCCTTTTAGTTTGTTTACCACTTCATTTTTCTCTTTACGGTCTTCCTCTAAAACCTTCAGTTGCTTACCCTGATCCTGCAGAGCCATACTCTTTTCATTCTTACTATTATTGAGGCTTGCAATCTTATCGCTGATTACTTGCTGCGTGTTCTCGATTTGAGCCACCTGCTGTTCCCGATATTGACGATAACTCTTTAAATAAGTAATTCTTTTTATGGCATCATTAAAAGTTGACGCCGAGAAAATGAAACTGAGATAATTGTAAGTGTTCCGGTTTTTATAAGCAAACTGAAGGTTCTTCGCATACTCCTGCTTCAAAGTATCCAATACCTTTTTAAGGTGATCAATTTCAAGTTGCGACGTCTTTATATTCTTATCGATAATGCGTATATCTTTATTTATATTTTGAATAAGCTCTTCACGCGCAGCTATTTTTCTTTTAACAAGGTTGTAATTAGCTAACGACTTGCTCTTGCTGTTCCTTATTTCTTTTAATGTTTTATTCAGGTTCCCAATTTCATTTAAGAGCGATTGTTGTTTTTGTTGCAGTTCTTGTTTGGTTTGGGCAAATGCTCCGCAGGTAAATGAAGATAACAGCAACAGAAAAACGATTTTTCTTACCATATTGAAATTTTTAATTCGCATTACAATTAGCATTTAGGACCGGCGTCTTTTAAAATTTTTTGGAATTGTAAAAGGAAAGGTGGTAGGTTCATTAAACGAGTACTGCTTAAAATCAAGATTAATATCGAGTTTGGCTTTTTCGGCTACAGATATTTTCCTTTTTGTAGAAAAAGCCACTCCGGAATTAGATTCATAATCACTAAACGTTATATCGCACGTACGGTTTCTCACCACATCAACGTCATCAAGTTTACTGTGTAATAACTTAAAGTCTTTATTATCGAGCGTTACGAGATGTTTAAAAAGTTTACCAACCATTAATACAAGCAGTTCATTGTTTGCATTTGTTCTGTACGAGACAATATTGCTGTCAGTAAAAACCGGGTTACCAATGATAAGGTCTTGCAATGTGGTAAAGTCAAAAGGAAGTTCAGTAATCTCCTGCAGGTATCCGATGCTTCGTAACTGCACATCCTTTTTTAAAAGGTTCATAACTTTTACACTGTCTTTAGTTACCAGTACTCTAAATCCTTCAATACCTAAGGCACCTCTTAACGAGAGCCATATTATTTTATCTTTCTCTAACCGTGCGTATGCCGTTGCTTCATCGCCACCTTGCTTGGCACTGTATTCAACACGAATTTTAGCATTAAAAGTTTTAAAATCAATTTTGTTTTTAAGTACTTTATTGAAGACGTCTCGCAACAACTGTGCTGAGTCAACTCCTTTGTTGTCTTTACCGGGTACAACAGTAACGGAAGATGTATCTACTTTAGAAATGGCAGTTTGTATTTTCTGAACCTTTTTTGCAGGGCGGCAAGCAAACATCACAATGGATAAACAAAGGATTATGGATAAATTTTTCATTAGTCTTTAATTATTTTAACGGGTCTGATACCCTTAGTAAATGTTTTATAAAAAGAAGTTCGTAAGTGTACATGACTTGTCAAATGTTCAATGTTTTCCTGAATGTCCGAACCCACCTTCACCCCTTGTTGTTGAACTTATTTCATGTACCTGTACCAATGTTACCTTTTCAACTTTTTGAATTACCATTTGCGCAATTCTGTCGCCGGGATGCAACACCTGTGGTTCGTTGGAAAGGTTGATCAACACGACTTTTAACTCTCCACGGTAATCAGCATCCACGGTGCCGGGGCTGTTGAGGCATGTTATGCCTTGCTTTATTGCCAATCCGCTTCGTGGTCGCACCTGGGCTTCAAATCCGTCCGGAAGTTCAATAAACAAACCTGTCGGTATTAACCTCCGTTCTAAAGGCTGAAGCATAATTGCACTTTCAATATACGCCCTCAAATCCATGCCTGAAGAACCTTCGGTAGCATAGGCCGGTAACGGATTATTGGAAAGATTGATTATGTTAATTGTTTGTTTATCCACTTAAGGCAAATGTAATTATTGAGATTAACAGCAAAGGGATTTGTTATACAGCGGAATGTTAAAATCAAAGCTTTTGTAATAGTGCAGTTGCATAGGCCACAACACCTTCTTCTCTTCCTACAAAGCCCATTTTTTCTGTTGTTGTAGCCTTGATGGAAACATCTTTGGAAGTAACTTCTAAAATGGCGGCAATTACTTGTTGCATCCCGGCAACGTATGCTTTTATTTTTGGTAATTCAAGCGTTAAGGTGGTATCAAGATTTACAACTTTGTAACCTTCGTTCTGAATTAAGTTTAGTGTACGCTTTAATAAAATCTTACTGTCGATATTTTTAAATTCCTTGGAAGTATCAGGAAAATGAACACCAATGTCTCCAAGGCATAAAGCGCCAAGCAAAGCATCACAAATAGCATGTAATAAAACATCTGCATCGCTATGCCCCAGCGCGCCTTTTGTGTGTGGTATTTTAACACCTCCCAACCACAGGTCTCTGCCTTCTACCAATTGATGAAAGTCTATTCCTGAGCCTATTCTATACATATAATCAATTTAACGCGGGTAAACAATTCTTCTAACTAAACCACTAAATAAATATTGAAACAATTTAGCTTGAAAAAGGTATTGATAAATTAGCTTGTTTGTAAATTGGCCATTGAAAAAGAAATACTAACACTTAACGACGAGCACAGTTTACCTCTTCAAGAAAATTCCGGATTGTTAGTGGTTATCGTAAAAAACCTCCAAAAGGTAAACCCCGGAACAAATGCTTAAAATAAAATATTGATAAACATGGCAGGAATAAAGAACTTAATTTTTAATACACCAACCTTCAGATTGGAAACAGTACAGGAA
>MWYU01000685.1 GCA_002050375.1 Chitinophagales bacterium 62-2 | reverse complement strand
AAAAAAGCAGATGGCATTATTGAAACGTGCAAAAGTGCTGTAAACATAAGCATCGGCCTTATTGGTATTATGGCCCTCTTCATGGGTTTTATGAGCATTGCCGAAAGGGCCGGAGGGATACGTGTATTATCGAAAATGATTGGACCTTTCTTCTCACGACTCTTTCCTGAAATTCCTAAAGGTCATCCGGCAATGGGGCACATGATGATGAACTTTTCTGCCAACCTTTTAGGATTAGACAATGCTGCTACACCTTTTGGGATCAAAGCGATGGAAAGCTTGCAGGAAATAAATCCGCAAAAAGAGGTTGCATCTAATGCACAGATCATGTTTTTATGTTTACACGCTGCGGGTTTTACCTTGATACCTGTAAGCATTATCGCGGTAAGAGCATCATTAAAATCTTCGAACCCCACCGACATTTTTGTTCCTTGCATGCTCACTACATTTGTTGCCACCATGGCTGCTATGTTCATCGTTAGTATTAAACAAAAGATCAACCTGTTGCAACCGGTAATTTTCGCCTGGGTAGGAGGCCTTTCTGCCGTTCTTGTTTTACTGGTAATCTATCTTACTTCATTAGATGCGCAATCTGTTCAATCATTTTCGAGTGTATTGAGTAACGGACTTATTCTCCTGATTTTTTTATTAATAATTGTTGGAGCAGTTTATAAGAGAATAGATGTGTTCGATGCGTTTATTGATGGTGCGAAGGGAGGTTTTGAAACGGGCGTTCGCATTATTCCCTACCTGGTTGGGATGTTGGTAGCTGTAAGCATGCTGCGTACAAGCGGAACCTTTGATGTAATTATAAACGCGATGAAATCTCTTTTTGCCGCTCTCGGTACCGATACCCGTTTTGTAGATGCACTACCTACTGCATTGATCCGCCCCTTAAGTGGTGGTGGTGCCCGCGGTATGATGATAGATGTTATGAAAAATTTTGGTCCTGATTCTTTTGCAGGACGGCTTGCTTCAATATTTCAGGGAGCGTCTGATACTACGTTTTACGTTATTGCCGTTTACTTTGGGGCAGTTTCTATAAAAAACACCCGCTATGCTGTTGGTGCTATGCTGCTTGCTGATCTTGTTGGCATATTAACTTCTATATTACTGGCTTATATGTTTTTTGGCCGGGTATAGAATTATACGATTTGATTTACCTTGCCCCAAAATATTATTAATGAATTTTGAACTAAGTGAAGAGCATTTGATGATCAGGCAGGCTGCAAGAGACTTTGCTGTAAACGAATGTTTGCCGGGTGTAATAGAACGTGATGAACAACAAAAATTTCCGAAAGAACAAATAATTAAACTGGCTGAACTTGGCTTTATGGGAATGATGGTCGATCCTAAATATGGCGGCAGCGGAATGGATACTATAAGCTATGTTTTGGCGATGGAAGAAATTAGTAAGATTGATGCGAGTGTAAGTGTTTGTATGAGCGTAAACAATAGTTTGGTTTGTTGGGGATTGGAGGCTTATGGGACAGAAGAACAAAAACAAAAATACCTTACACCTGCAGCTCAGGGACAAAAGGATGGGCAACTATACATTGGAGCTTTTTTACTAAGTGAGCCTGAAGCAGGCAGCGATGCAACTTCGCAAAGAACTACGGCAGAAGACAAAGGCGATCATTACCTTTTAAACGGTACAAAAAACTGGATCACTAATGGCTCATCTGCTTCGGTTTATTTAGTGATGGCTCAAACAGATGTTTCCAAAGGCAGTCATGGAATTAATACTTTAATAGTTGAAAAGAACTGGCCCGGTGTTACTGTTTCCGTTAAAGAAAATAAGTTGGGTATTCGTGGAAGCGACACGCACAGCATCTTGTTTACAGATGTAAAGGTTCCCAAAGAAAACAGGGTAGGAGAGGACGGCTTTGGTTTTGCGTTTGCTATGAAGACACTTGCCGGCGGACGAATAGGTATAGCATCGCAGGCATTAGGAATTGCAAGTGGCGCTTTTGAAATGGCAGTTAAATATTCTAAAGAACGTAAAGCTTTTGGAAAAGAGATAAGGCACCATCAGGTTATTCAATTTAAGCTTGCTGATATGGCTACTAAAATAGAAGCTGCGCGTTTATTATGTTTAAAAGCCGCATGGGAAAAAGACCATGCTAAAGATTACACCGTAAGTTCGTCAATGGCTAAAGTATTTTCAAGCGAAACAGCTATGTGGACAGCCATCGAAGCAGTGCAGGTGCATGGCGGTTATGGCTTTGTAAAAGAATATCATGTTGAGCGGTTAATGAGGGATGCAAAGATCACCCAGATATATGAAGGTACGAGTGAAGTTCAACGGATAGTTATTGGCAGAGCAATTTTAAAATAAAACCATCTCCAAGCCTTTCAGGAAAATTTTTATGCTAATACAAGAAGACAAATACAAAGAGATAATCACTGAACTGAAAACTAATAATGTTGCACTCGTTGCTGTAAGTAAACTGCAATCAATAAACGACATCAAGAAGTTATATGATCTTCGTCAACGCGATTTTGGCGAGAACTATGTGCAGGAACTGGTGGACAAACAAGCGCAATTACCGCAAGATATCAGGTGGCATTTTATTGGGCATTTACAAAGCAACAAAGTAAAATATATTGTGCCTTTTGTGCATCTAATTCAGGGCGTGGACAGCTTTAAACTGTTAATTGAAATAAATAAACAAGCAAAAAAGATAGGCCGTGTTATACATTGTTTGTTACAGGTACATATAGCTCAGGAGGAAACAAAGTTTGGTTTGGATGAAGCAGAACTCGATGAAACAATGAACAAACTACAAGAGAGTTCAAGAGATTATCAAAACATATTTATTGATGGCTTAATGGGCATGGCAAGCTTTAGTGACGACGTGAAAAAGGTAAGGAGTGAAATGAAAATGCTTAAATCATTGTTCGATAAATACAAACCCTTGTCAACTGTCAACTGTCAACTGTTAACGCTCTCTATGGGTATGAGCGGCGATTATGCATTAGCAATTGAAGAAGGAAGCAACATGGTAAGAATTGGCAGCTTAATTTTTGGAGCAAGACATTCCAAATAATTGGGTAGCTAAAGATAAATTCTGAGGCACTTTCAAATAAGGCTGTTGAAAAATTATTTATACAACTAAAAATACTATTGGTCATAATTAAAGAAGGACTGTCAAAGCCAGCAGCAGCAAGACTTTTAACAACTGATTGGCTCTTTTGCCATAATCAAATCAAGCATAAGTTAATCGTAATCCCTTTACAACCTGAGCTACTTTTGTTTTACAAGCAGGGAAATTATAAAGGTCAGCAACAGATTAGCAAGTATTAGTCAATTATAATTTTCGAGCTGCAAATGGGAAAGCTGTATTACCAGCACAAAGTTTATTTTTTAAGATTTTCATATGGCAAGCAATCGTTAGAGGCTGCTCCGTTTCTACGGAGGAGCCATTTTTTTTAGTGCTAATTCCAATGCTCCATCTAACTCTAATAGAAAATTTATTTTGATGCCTCCTGCTCTTGTATTTATTTATGTTCAAACAACTCGGCTTCAATAAACTTAAATGTTGTTCCTGAATAGCTTAAATGCTGTTTCTTGCGCTGAAATTTCCCGTAAATGGTTACTTCTATAATTTTTGATCTTGGTGGTGTTTTAATAGATTGGAATCCAAAATACCTTTATAAGAAAATATTTAAAGACGAAGCCGGGATGGAAGATTTTCTGCAGAAGATCTGTTCGTCAGACTGGAACGAGGAACAGGATGCAGGACGTTCGTTACATGAAGCAACCGAGGCATTGGTTAAAGAATATTCTGAACATGAACAGAGCATACGTGCTTATTACGGACGTTGGCAAGAAATGCTCGGGGGTGCGATTGAAGGCACTGTTGAAATATTGAGGAAGATGAAAGAAAGTAGAAGGTATAAGCTATATGCATTAACGAACTGGTCTGACGAAACTTTTCCAATCGCTCAGGAGCAGTACGATTTTTTAAACTGGTTCGATGGAGTGGTTGTATCAGGAACTGAAAAAATGAGAAAACCTCTACCTGAATTTTACCGGCTTTTATTAAACAGGTATAATGTAAAAGCAACAGAAGCTCTTTTTATTGACGACAACAAACGAAATACGGATGCCGCAAAACAATTAGGAATTGATTCAATTGTGTATACTACTCCCGAAAAGCTAATAGAAGAATTGCAAGTCAGAGGCATTCAACTTTGATGGAAAGAAATATTTTATGCAGGCTCACCAGAAAAGAGAGTATTCATTTTATTTGCAGAGACTGACTGTAATTAATTAAATAGAACACGGACACCGGTTAAATATATAATTACTGTTGCAATGCAAAAGTGAGCGTAAAAAATAAGATACCTTTTTCATTGCAGACAATGTAACAAATGCAGTGACAAATGCAATTTTCGAAAAGTGCATTTAACATCATATTCCGTATTTTCATTTGTAAAATCATTGTAATGAAAAAAATATATCTGCAGGTATTAATGTTGTTTTCTCTTTCATCGTTCGCACAAACTGAGGCTTTAAAAACAAGAATAAATCAGTCAGCCGATAAAATTGAAACAAAGGTTATTGCATGGCGGCGAGATTTTCATGCACATCCCGAATTAGGAAACCATGAAGTTCGCACAGCAGACATTGTAGCAAAGCACTTAAAATCTCTTGGCATTGAAGTTAAAACGGGTGTTGCAAAAACCGGTGTCGTCGGACTTTTAAGAGGCGCTAAACCGGGACCTGTGGTTGCACTTCGTGCTGACATGGATGGCCTGCCTGTTATAGAACGTACACCGGTTCCTTTCGCATCTAAGGTAAAAACAACTTTCAATGGAAATGAGGTAGGAGTGATGCATGCCTGCGGACACGATTCGCACGTGGCAATTTTAATGGGAGTTGCCGAAATATTATCAGCTATGAAAACTGATTTAAGCGGAACAGTAAAATTTATTTTTCAGCCGGCAGAAGAAGGCGCACCGTTTGGTGAAGAAGGCGGGGCTGAACTAATGATAAAGGAAGGCGTGATGGAAAACCCTAAAGTAGATGTAGTTTTTGGGCTGCATATAAATTCACAAACAGAAGCGGGTAAAATCACTTATCGGCCGGGCGGAACTATGGCCGGCGTAAACGATATGAAGATAACCGTTAAGGGAAGATCAGCACATGGCGCTTATCCCTGGTTCTCAGTTGACCCGATTGTTGTATCGGCACAGATCATCAACAACCTTCAATCTATTGTAAGCCGCAACCTTAATGTTACCGAAAATGCAGGTGTGGTTACCATTGGTTCAATACATGGAGGTAATCGTTCTAACATTATTCCCGAGCAGGTAGAAATGATGGGAACGCTTCGTGCGCTAAGTGCTGATGACGAAAAAATGCTGATTGAAAGAGTGAAGCAGGTAGCAACCAAAACAGCAGAAAGTGCAGGTGCCACTGCAGAGGTTAAAATTCCTTTTAGTGCGCATTACCCTGTTACTTACAATAATATTGCCTTAACCGAAAAGATGTTGCCATCGTTACGTGCTACTGCAGGTGCAGAAAATATACAACTAAAACCTGCCGTAACCGGCGCTGAAGACTTTTCTTTCTTTCAGGAGAAGGTACCTGGTCTGTTTGTTTTTTTAGGCGGAATGCCCCACGGTAAAGATCCTAAAACAGCTCCTTCACATCACACCCCTGATTTTTTTATTGATGAAAGCGGTTTTATATTAGGTGTAAAAGCATTAGCAAATCTCACTTTGGATTATATGGAAATGGGAAAAAAGTAATTAAATCTTTTATTCTCATCCTGCAACCTTAACGGTTGTAAATCATTGAATTTAGTATATCTTAACAGCAAAATTTATCACCTTGAGAACAGTAAATAACATACTTGCACGCAAAGGAAATTCAGTTGTTAAAGTAGAGCCTTCCACTTCTGTTATACGTGCTCTGGAAATTATGGCTGAGAAAAACATAGGCTCGGTGGTAGTAATGGACGGAACAAAGTTTTTAGGGATTATGACTGAAAGAGATTACTCGCGTAAGGTAGTTTTAAAAGGACGTTCTTCAGATCATACTACTGTTGCAGACATCATGTCTTCAGAGTTTCCTGCAATAAATCTGACCGACAAAATTGAATATTGTATGAAATTATTATCTGAAAATAAACTAAGATACTTGCCGGTTATTGAAAACAATAGTTTAGCAGGTATTATTTCTATGACTGATGTGGTGGCAGAAACCATTATTAGCCAGCAGGAGATGATTTCGCACTTACAGAACTACTTACAATCGTAAGTCTCCAGTTTCTTCTTAATGTAATTTTCTTAATTACTCACTTTCATTTACTTACCAATAATCATTCTACGTTGACACGACGAGAGGAAAAGATTTAGAAGTACCTGCAACAGTAAAATCATCGGAAGGAGATTGCCCAAAATGCACTTCAGTACGGGTTCAAAACAATAATAAGCAGGTTTTATTTTATTATAAAAAAACAAGAACAGATGAAGTATTCGCTTTTATTCTTATTCTCACTGGTTTTCTTTTCCTGTTGGGGGCAAAGCTTGTTATCCCTTGATCGGAATAGAATCCAATTACCAAACGGATGGAGCTTAACACCAGTTGGTAAACGCCTGCCCCTTGGCGACTTACCGCTTAATATGGCAGTTAGCCCATCAGGAAAATATGTGGCTGTAACTAATAATGGACGAGGCGTACAAAGCATCCAGCTCTTTGATGCTAAAACTCAGAAAGAGTTGGATTCTGTTATGGTAGACAAAGCATGGTATGGACTTGCATTTAGCGGCGACGAGCAAAACCTGTATGCTTCCGGTGGTAATGATAATATTATATTGAAATATCGTATTCTGAATGGCAAATTAAAGCTGGCTGATAGCATAGTATTAGGTAAGCCCTGGCCTGTAAGAATATCGCCCGGAGGTATAGCCATCAATAATAAAGCAAACCTGCTATATGTGGTAACAAAAGAAAACAACAGCCTTTATATAGCAGACTTAAAAACTAATAAAGTAATTAACCGCTTCGACTTGCCTGCAGAAGGCTACACCTGTCTTTTTGATCCCGCCAGAAGCACGCTTTACATTAGTTGCTGGGGATGCGACAAAGTATTGTTATTTGATACAGATGCAAAAAAATTTACACGAGAAATTTCGGTGGGCGACAATCCAAACGAGATGATTGTTTCAAAAAACGGCCGTTACCTGTATGTATGCAATGCCAATGATAATTCTGTCTCTCTCATCAACCTTGAAAGGAATGCCGTTATTGAAACTTTGAATACCGCTTTGTTTGTGGACGCACCCCCCGGATCTACGCCTAATGGGCTCGCTTTAAGTGCTGATGAAGAGTACCTGTATATAGCAAATGCCGACAATAATTGCCTTGCTGTATTTGATGTAGAGCATCCTGGGAAAAGTGTAGCTAAAGGATTTATTCCAACAGGCTGGTATCCTACAAACGTGAAGGTTATAGGAAAAACCATTTGGGTAACCAATGGAAAAGGACTGACTTCTATGGCTAACCCTAACGGCCCTAAACCTGGAGAAAGGAAAACGGTGGTTACAATCTCAGGCGAGGGAGAAAATGAGTCTGCTGATGTGCAGCATATATCGGCCCTATTCAAAGGCACACTAACCCTTATCCCTCAGCCTTCTTCCAGTCAGTTAACAGCTTATTCCAAAGCTGTGTACAACAACACGCCTTATACAAAAAACAAAGAAACAACGGCAGAGGGTCGCGCTAACAGCCCGGTTCCTATGAAAGTGGGTGTGCCTTCTCCAATAAAGTACGTCTTTTACATAATTAAAGAAAACCGTACTTACGACCAGGTATTAGGAGATTTAAAAGAAGGTAATGGCGATTCGTCTCTTGTGTTATTTGGTGAAAAGATAACACCCAATCAGCATGCACTTGCGCGGGACTTCGTGCTGCTCGATAATTTTTTTGTAGATGCTGAAGTAAGTGTTGATGGCCATGCCTGGAGTTTAGGTGCTTATGCAACTGACTTTATTGAGAAGCATTGGCCTGCACAATACAGTAACCGTGGCGGCGTAACTCCCGCACAGGGCAGAAGAGAAATAGCGAACAATAAAACATATATATGGAATGCCTGTAAAAAAGCAGGTGTCTCTTACAGAACTTATGGTGAATTTTCAACCGGGCCAAGGGGGCATCTTCCAATACTAAAAGACCATGTATGTCCATATTATAAAGAATTTGATTTAACAGTACAGGATACAACGAGGTTTTATCAATGGAAAAGAGATTTTGATTCTTTACTCGCCGTTAATGCTGTGCCTCATTTCAATAGTATCCGGTTAGGGAATGATCATACAGAAGGATTACGGCTGAATCGCCCAACACCTTTTGCACATGTGGCAGATAATGACCTCGCTGTTGGCCTATTCATCGATCATTTAAGTAAGAGCCCTATATGGAATGAAACGGCTGTCTTCATTATTGAAGATGATGCGCAGAATGGTTCGGACCATGTAGACGCCCATCGAAGTACAGCATACCTTGCCGGTGGATTTGTAAAAAGAAAATTGGTAGATCATACTGCATACACCACTACCTCGATGTTACGTACGATGGAATTGATTTTAGGGCTTCCGCCAATGACGCAGTTTGATGCAGGGGCGATACCAATGTGGCGATGCTTTGATACCGTCGCCCATCCCTATGCTATGACACTAAAGCAACCGGCAGTAAAGCTTACAGAAAAAAATACAGCAGTAAACAAGTGGCAGCAAAGGAGCGAAAGCTTCAACCTTGCACAGGAAGATGCCGAACCTGATGTAGAATTTAATGAGGTATTATGGTATGGGATAAAGGGCCCGTCTGTTCCATTTCCTGGTCCGAAGCGATCTGCTTTTGTTAAGGTCGTAGATAATGATGATGATGATTAACAGCAAAAGATTTCGAATTCTCCTATTTAATAATTTGTGCAATTGGCCTTAGTGAACTTAAAAATAAGTATTGCCACGAAAAGAGATGCCTCGAATGTTCTGTGGGTAATGCATTGCTCCGGGATAAAGGAGAGGCTGAATAGCTGACTAAGCTATAATCACTTTAATACCTCTTTCTTCAAGCAATGTAACGGTATCTTCTGGTACTTTGTTATCTGTTACAATATATTGAATATGATCGAGCGTGCAGATCTTGCCCAAACCACGCCTTCCAAATTTTGTGCTGTCTGCCATTATAACTACTACCTGCGCTAATTCAATCATTTTTTGAAGCAGGCTCGCTTCAGCAAGATTAGTAATTGATAAGCCAAAATCGAGATCAATTCCATCTGATCCTAAAAACAAGATACCGCAGGAAATATTTTCTAAAACGAGTTCGGCAAAGTAACCGGTTGCAGAAAATGAACTTGGATGAATCAATCCGCCTAATTGTAAAACATCAACATTAGGGCGGTTACATAACTCTAAAGCAACCCTTAAAGCAGGAGTAATCACTGTAAGATGCTTGGAAGGATAAAGTGTACGTGCTAATTCAAAAACGGTTGTACCCGAGCCAATAATGATAGAGTCATTCTGTCCGATTAAAGGCAGGGCAGCCTTAGCAATCTTTTTCTTTTCTTCAGTATTAATAAATTCCTTTTCATCTATTGGTCTCTCGATAGTGTAAGGATTGTTTATTGATCCTCCTCCCTTAGTTCTATATAAAAGATTTTTGTTCTCTAACAGTTTTAGATCCTTACGTATTGTAACTTCAGAAACCTGCATATCATCACTCAATTCCTGAATGTTTACACGGCCAATTTCCTGTAGTTTTTGCAGGATTAGTTGATGTCTCCCGGTTATATTCTTCATGATTTATAAACTCCTAATCTTTAGCAGACAATTTTATTGTAAAGCTTAATTAAGCTTCTGCAAATCAAATAAATATTTTTCTACTTATTCTTTTATATTTTGACAGTAGTTTAAAAAGCTTTAAAATAGTTCAACTATTTTTTTTAAAGCTTTACATTTTCTTTTTAATTCTTTTTTTATCAAGTAAATGTTATTAATCTTGTATTGCCAACTCCATCACAATCATTATTTTCAACTAAGCTTGCCATGTACAGATTAATTACTTTCTTAATTAACAGGAATAAAGATTTATTCCTGTTTCCATCTATGTTATTTCTTATAGTTTCTACTTTTTTAGTCCCCTTCGTTTTTATCTCTTTATCCATAAGACAACTATCATTTTAAAAATTGCTTGTTTCTAACTATTTCTTCCAAAACCTAAAACATATGAAAACAAAATTCTCCTACGCACTGCAAGCCATTAAGGTTATTTTGACAAGGATGGCTACTTCTAAAAGCATAACAAAAGCTTTTGGTAATTATTCAGAAACGTTTCCTTCTCTCATGCCCGAAACAATTTTCCGGCAAGGTCCTGTAAGCAATGTTAATAGAACTTATAAGTGGAGTACGTTGTTTGCCGTCTCGTTAATTGTAAGCTTGTTGTCGTTACCGTCACTTACTGTTCTTGCCCAGGGCACTGATGCATCAATCACCGGTGTGGTAAAGGAAGTTCAGGGAGGATCTTTACAAGGGGCAACGGTATCGGTAAGAAACGAATCGACCGGTTTTCAAACCAGCACCGTTACTACGGGAAAAGGAGAATATTCCTTTAAGCAACTACCCTTAGGCGGGCCTTACTCTGTAACAGTAAGCTACGTTAATTTCCAAAACCGGAAACTCACAGGTTATACTTTAAATTTTGGCGATAAAGTTACCGTAGACGTTGACTTGTCTAAATCCGCTAACATGCTCCAGGAAGTAGTTGTTACAGACAGAGGCGGATATAGAAAGGAAATACAAAAAGCAGGTGCTGCAACATCTATAACAGCAGGTCAAATTAAAACACTGCCTAACGAGGGTCGAAATTTTACAAGGCTTAACAGTTTATCACCTTTACAAGGCGCTACTGATTTTAGTTTAGGTGGACAAAGAACCACCGGTACAAACATTACAATCGATGGAATGAATGCTAAAAACCAGTGGACAAATGGTACGGTAGCCGAAGGTCCTTATGCCATATCTCTCGAAGCAATCAGGGAGTATAAAATAGTAACAAATGCGTACGACGTATCGCAGGGACGACAATCAGGCGGCTCTATAAATGCCGTAACAAAAAGTGGAACTAATAATTTTGAAGGTTCAGCATTTATGTATTTCCGTAATAATGCCCTTTCAAGTACCTACGATATAAGGGGAGTAAAGCGTACGCAGGATTTCAGTAATTATCAAACCGGCTTTAGTTTAGGCGGACCTATCATTAAAGACAAACTTCATTTCTTTATTGCTTACGACAGGCAGGATGCTGCACAGCCGTTGGTAATAGCAGACATTCAAAATGCTGATGATGAAGCAAGATTAGGTATCAAAAAAGATACGCTTGATAAGCTGCTAAAAATTGCTTCCGAACTCTACGGTGTAAAGGGGCAGCAAGTTGGACAATTCAACCGAAAAACAACAACTAACACAGCCTTTCTTCGTTTAGACTGGCAACTTAATAGTAAAAACAAACTCACTTTAAGGAGTAATACCACACATTACCTTTCACCTTATAACGATGGTGACAACTCGAATATAAATCTTTTAGAGTCTTACAATAACTTTAAGGACGTTTCTACCACCATAATGTTAGGATTGCGGACGGCTATTACGCCAAAATTAACTAACGAATTCAACGTCCAGTATCTATACTCTTATAAACCAAAAACACCACAAGATCCCATTCCTTATCAAAACATTCCAAGAGCTATAATCAATGTTACGTCCCCCTTTCCTACGGCGACTAATGCAAATGCCACGCAAACAAGAACTGTACAATTTGGTGGCCAACGTTTCTCTCCTGAGTCTAATTTAATGAAGCAGGTACACTTATCTAACACGGCCTATTGGAACACTGATAAGGTGAGTTTTACTTTTGGTACCGATAATATGGTAACCTATATGGATACGTATTTGTCCAGCGAACAGAACGGGCGGTTCTTCTTTAATAATCTAACAGATTTAGCAGCTTTAAAATCTTATCGTTATGCCCGCGAAGTTCCTTTACAAGGCGCTCCAACTGTACAGCAAACCATTCTTGATTTAGCTGTTTTTGCCCAGGCAAGTATGAAGCCTCTTAAAAATGTTGACTTTGATTTAGGTATTCGTTACGATGCGACTGCGTTTCTCACTTCAGGCGATTATAACGCTGCTGTAGATAAAACCTTAGGTGTTAGAACTGATGTAAAGCCACACGACTGGAATAATATCCAGCCACGCTTTCAAATCACGTGGGACATTGCCGGAAAAAGAAAAAATATTTTAAAAATTGGTGGAGGAATTTTTGCCGCGCAACCACACTATTATGCCATGGTAAACAACATACAGAACAGTGGTACTAAGGTCGGTTCTATCGACGTTACAGGCGATCTTGTTCCGACACCCGATTTTAATGCCTATCGTAAAGATGTTGCTACTATTCCGGGCATACCTACAGGGGTAAAATATATCTCAACCATCAACGCTGTCAATAAAGATTTTGAAGTTCCCTCAACTTTTAAAGCTAACATCAATTTCAATCATTTCTTTAGCGAAAGATTGAGAGTGGGATTAAATGCCATCTATTCGAAGACCTGGAATAATTACGTTTATGTAGACAGAAATTTAGTAGATGAGCCTTACTTCCGCATAGCCGCTGAAGAGGACCGGGGCGTGTTTGTTCCTGCAAATAGAATAACGGCAAGGGGCCTGGTAAATTGGCAGGATTCCAGAAAAACTACAGAAGTAGGTCGTGTATTGGAACTGATATCTCCGGGTGAAGGAGATCAATTAACATGGGTTGCTGATGCAAGCGTAAGAGTAGGAAATGATGGTTATGTTAACACCAGCTATACCTACAATACAACAAAAGATAATTCAACCTATAACTGTTGTGTGGCTAATACATCAACTGGCTTACCCGTAAAGGATGATCCAAGGAAGCTTAATTATTCTTATTCAGATGTTAACTTTCGGGATAAACTGGTTTTTAATGGAGCTACGCCATCATTTAAAGGTTTTCAGTTAGGAGCAACTTTAATTGGAATTGGTGGTACCCGGTATTCATTCTTAGTTGGCGGTGGTACCAGTTTAAACGGTGACTTTGTTCTTAATAATGACCTTGCTTTTGTATATGATCCTAATGATCCGGCAACACCTGATGCCATAAAAAAAGGAATTAATGATTTATTGAATAATGAGAATACAGATAAAAGTGTTAAGGATTACATCAACAACAGTTTAGGAAAAATTGCGGAACGTAATGGCGGTGTTAATCCATTTTACACCACAGTGGACTTGCGGTTAATTAAGGCAGTTAACACTCTGAAGAGACAGAAAATAGAGTTGTCAGCAGATCTTTTCAACTTTATGAACTTGCTAAATAAAGAGAAGGGGAGAAACAATAACCGTGGTAATACAAACCTGCTAAATATTAATGGGTTTAACCAAACTACCAGACAATATCAATATGCCGTACAAAATATAAGCGCTCAACAGATAGGAGGAACTCCATGGCGTATACAGCTTGGTATCAGGTACACATTCCAATAATTAAATAGATTGCTTAAACATTCGCAACTAATATTAAAATATGAATACAACAACTTCAACCAATGATACATTACTTGATAAAGCAGGCATTCCCAGGCAAATTGCATGGGGCTATTTAGGAATTTTAATTTTTATGATGGGGGATGGTATGGAACAGGGATGGTTAAGTCCATACTTAATTGAACGCGGGATGACTATACAACAGTCTGCACTTTTATATACTGTATATGGTATTACAATAGCTATTTCCTCCTGGTTCTCAGGCGTTTTAGCGGAAGGGATGGGGCCAAAAAAAACAATGCTGATCGGCCTTTTGCTCTACATAATAGGAACCATTGGCTTTGTAGGATATGGTGTTCCTAATCTTAATTTCGGCACCATGCTTTTTACGTATGCACTTAGAGGATTTGGTTATCCTTTGTTTGCTTATTCATTTCTTGTCTGGATAACTTACAGAAGCCCGGGCCAAAAGCTGGGCCGGGCGGTAGGGTGGTTCTGGTTTGTATTTACCGGTGGATTAAATGTGTTGGGAGCTTATTATTCAATTTGGTCTATTAAGAATTTCGGATATATTAATACATTGTGGAGTTCTATTTTTTGGGTTCTGGTTGGCGCCTTTTTCGCACTCGTACTTAACAGGGATAAATTTAAACCACAACATGAAGGCAGGCGTAATACGAACGCAGAAGAAATGCTAAAGGGTTTAACCATAGTTAAAGACGAACCAAAAGTTTTGTTAGGCGGAATTGTGCGCATCATTAATAC
>MWYU01000040.1 GCA_002050375.1 Chitinophagales bacterium 62-2 | reverse complement strand
CAGTATTGTTTACTTTATGGGCACCCGTATGGCAAAGGTCTTCACGCTTCAAATAAATTTGTGTGTTGTATTGCTTGCTTAAACGGTCTGCCAAAAACAAAGGTGTTGGACGCCCAACATAATCTTTCAGCAAATCTCTATACTCCTTCTGAAACGAACTTTCTGCCATTATTTCCAGGTAGCGTGTCTTTAATTGCTCCACATTAGGATGCAACATTTCCGGAATGTATGCTCCGCCAAACTTACCATAGTAACCGTATTCATTTGGTCCCACTCCTTCTTTACCTATGGGCGATAATATATCTTCTTTTGCGATCATTCTTTGTTGTTTAATACAATCCGTTTATTTAAAATGACTTACAAAATCCGATACTTTATCCATGCATTTTACGCCTGCTGAAAGTTCGAATTTGCTGTTTATATCTAAAGAAAAAAGATCTTTCGAAACAGGATCAGCAAGAAAATTTTTTATAGCTTCCTCGTCACCGGGTTCAATTCCCCCGCTTAATAAAAAAGGTTTATCAATGTTTAATCCCTTTAATTTATTCCAGTTAAATTTTTTACCTGTTCCACCATAACCTGCTCCTTCTGTATCAAAAAGGTACATATCGGTCACGTCGAAATAATCCCTGATCTTCCATTCTATATGGTCGTTCTCGGTTAGCCTGAAAGCTTTAATAACAGAAATATAATTAGCAAGACGTTCGCAATATTTAGGAGTTTCATCACCATGTAATTGAACCATATCCAATCCAAAATTATCCACATGATTCATTACCTCGTCGTAAGAAGCATTTACAAAAACTCCAATCTTAAAAACCTTTAGCTTTTCTTTTTTTATTTCATGCCCTTTTAAGTGGCGCATGATGAAACGCGGGGATTTATGGTAGAAAATCATTCCTGCAAACTGAACACCCATCTCTCCTAATTGATGCATCTGTTTGAGGTCTGTCATTCCGCATACCTTAATCCGGGGGCTTTTAAAATCTTTTTCGGGGTTTTGATTGTTTGCTGCTTCCATCTTCATTTGTTTTATCACTCTCCCTTAAAGGAAGTGGTGAGG
>MWYU01000001.1 GCA_002050375.1 Chitinophagales bacterium 62-2 | reverse complement strand
AGAGATGGGAAGGCAGATTGCGGCTTATGTGTTTACGCATCATTTTAGAGAACAATAATATTGCTAGTCTTTTATTATGGCCCCTCTTTACTTTTTGGAGAGGGGCTATCATTATGGAATACAAGAAAATAATTAATAATACACTTATATTTAATTACAGCATTTTATCGGCAACCAAAAAATGTATGAGATATGGTCTATTTTATTAAGACAAGAATCCGCCTGGCAATAAACATCGTGAATGTGTTGGCGTGTTTATGTTGTACAACAAATACAATGTGCCAGCAAAAAGTAATTCAACTTTATAATGGCCCTGCAAAAGGTTCAGAAAATTGGAACTGGCCGGAAGGTGAAGTTTTTGTTGGTAATCCCATGAATGCAAAAGTTGCATATAACGTTACAAAGCCGTCACTTGTAGTATATCAACCTGATAGTATAAATGGCGTTTCCGTTATTCTTTGTCCCGGAGGATCTTATTATGTATTGAATATAGAACACGAAGGCAGTAAAATAGCAAAGGAATTGAATAGAAAAGGGATAACAGTTTTTTTATTTAAATACAGGCTGCTACGAAGTTTCACCAATGATCCTTGGGGTGAAATGATGGAAGCAAGAAAAAATAGTGACAGCCTTTTACAGAAAATAATGCCGTTACGGAATATGGCAATAGCTGATCTTGATAAAGCTATTCTCTATGTTCGACAGCATGCTTCTGAATATAAGATAGATCCGAAACGTATTGGTGTTATGGGCTTTTCCGCAGGAGGATTATTGGCAGCAAATCTTGCTTACAATTTCTCCATTGAAAACAGACCAGATTTTGTGGCACCGATCTATTCAGTGATAACGAACATAAATGATCGCACTGTAAAAGCTGATGCTCCACCATTATTTATAGCTGCCGCAACTGATGATCAGTTGGCACCCGTATCAAACAGTATCAATTTATATTCTGATTGGATAAATGCAAAAAAATCTGCAGAGTTGCATATATATTCAAAGGGCGGTCATGGATTGAGAGGCACACCTGCTTCAACCTGGATCAATCGTTTTGCAGAATGGC
>MWYU01000347.1 GCA_002050375.1 Chitinophagales bacterium 62-2 | reverse complement strand
TTTACCAATTGAGTTTCTTAAGTTACAAGGGTATAAAGGGATCTCTAAACCTTCAGGATATTCGATGGACGACCTAAGCAATTATTAGAATGAACAATCGTAAAAAGCGATATGAGTGTTATCCTAAAATATTTCTTCCTTTTTATTAAAGTTTAAGTCCAACACCATTCGATTTCCGGCCAGCTTCATCAAAAGTTTTTATACGTACATCTGCTCTGCTTCTATCAATAACTTTTACTTCTGCTTCGTTTTGTGCCGAAGAAACTGTTTTAATAAGCATTTCTCCATTGTAAATTTCAATGTGGTCCAGGTCATAATCCAAAGGGTTCTTCCAGCTTATCTTAAAGTTTTTGCCTGAACCATTCACCGAAATTTCACTTACTTCATTTGGCACTCCATCTCCGCGTTCAACTGCTACCATGTGCACCGTAACATCACCAGACAATGAGGTTATTGTAATATGCGCTCCGTTTTCATCTTTTTCAAACAATGCTTTTTCTACTGGTATCTCTAATGTTTTCCAGGTTTGTGTTCCTTGTAAATCTGTCTTTATATGTTGTGTACTAAAAGCTGTTTCAAAAGCTCCTTTTCCATTATCAAAATATATAACCCGCACTACTGCCGGTTTTCCTTCAAGACTGGTTGCATAAATATTGCTGAGTTGCAAGCGTATGTTTTGCCCTTGAGGAACAACTTTGGCCCACGCCCCAAACCGTTGCACTTCAGCTCCTACTCGAATTATATTTTGCCATTTAGTATCATCAGGCAGTAACTGTGTCATTAGAAAAGAATAGTTTCCTGTAAATTCTTTGATCACTTCATACGATATATTTTTTTCATTATGCCTGAAAGCTATCCATGCCCCCGGCGATACTATAGGACTCGCGTGATAACCTGCATACATGGCGGCAAACTTTATAGCATTATTAAACGATTGCTGGTATTTTCTTACATCTCCCTCACGTGGATGTTTACCCTTTGCAGCAACATCAAGGTCGGCACTATAAATGGCAGGCATAGAAACGCCTGTATGCAAATCAAATAATAGTCGCCAGTAAATATATTGTCC
>MWYU01000080.1 GCA_002050375.1 Chitinophagales bacterium 62-2 | reverse complement strand
TTTCTTCGATAGCAGGATTTGTACGGAATAGCAGCGCAATGTCACCGCCCCGAATACTTCTGAAATTATCCCCCTTTACATCGTACACTTTAATTCCTGATTTTAGTACATTTTTTACATAGGCTCCAATAGCCACATAATAATCTTTAAAATTTTTTTCGTCATAAAACTGGATATGGATAGCGGGTAGACTGTATCCATTCGGTCGTGCTTCTACTTCCTTTACTTTAGCGGATGGCTGTAGTGTTATGTGTTCATCTTCTAATAAGCCCTGGAATAATCCGCTAAATATTGAGTTGACAGCATGAACAATTCCAGGTCGGGAACGATAACTTTCGGAGAGAGGTTTGATGCTTTTTTCATCAACAGATTTAAGCGCAATATTAAATAACTCACTATCAGAATCCCTAAAGCCATAAATTGACTGTTTTGGATCACCTACCCAGACAGCGTTGGCAACAAGGTCTTTTAAGCAATAAAAAATAGCAAGTTGTACCGGGCTGCTGTCCTGGAACTCGTCCACCATCACTATCTTAAAAGTTGCTGCTATTTCGTTTTTTACTACCTCATTCTTCTGAAGCATATTAAGAAATAATAATTCCTGGTCAGCAAAATCAATTAAGCCTCTTTCCTGTTTGTAGGCCTGGTAACTATCTATTAACTCGTATGCAATATCATAGATCAATTGAACGAACTGAATATATTCACTGGCAAATTCAGGAGTGCGATGGTATTGGCGGCAAAGCAATACCACTTCGTTAAACCATTCATTATTTTTACTGGTTTTTACGGCGATTTCTTTACCGGCATTTGCAAAATCAGCCCAGGTAGCAAACTGTTTGTTTGTTATTAGCTTCCTCAATTTTTGCAAGCCTTCAATTGCATCATTATCCTTAGCAGCTAAATCCCCTTCCGGAACTCTATCTCTTGTTTCTTCTATTTTTTCCCAGATTTTACTTGTTGATAATGCAGGATTAGTTAGAAGGAATTCTTCTGCATACGAAATGGCTTCAGCCTTTGATCGTTCTACGTCTTTCTTTTGAAAATTGTACGCCCTAAAGCGGCTCGCCAGGTTCTTAAC
>MWYU01000609.1 GCA_002050375.1 Chitinophagales bacterium 62-2 | reverse complement strand
CATCAGTTCATAAGCAACATTTTCAACGGGAAATTTTTTTAATGTCTTTGACAATTCACGCCAGCACTGAAAAAAACGTTCCTGTGCCTCTGGCTTTGTCCATAAAGGTTTTTCCTTCTCATTGAAATGATGAGACCTAAGAATATGAAGGTCAACTACTGCGTCGAGCTTATATTGTTTACACCAATTAAGTGCCTGTTCTAAAAGTGAAAACCCTTCCTCGTCCTGCTGGCCGTTTTCTTTCCAAAGCTGCTCTTCATCTATTGGAATCCTGATATGATCAAAGCCAAGATCAGCAAGATATTTTACATCTTTGGCTGTAAAATAATTGATACGATCAGTACCGCGGGCTTTACTTTGAGATAACCAATGGCTAATGTTTGTACCTCTTTTAAAAACAAATTCACCTGGAAGTTTGAAATAAGGCGACGCCATTGTGTTTGAAACAAATGCAAAAACAAAAAGAAGTAAACTAAGGGCAGCGTGGCAAAAGAATTTTTTAGTCATAATTGGTTTTGAATTATTGCATAAATTGAACTAAAGAAAAAGTAAGTTTAAATGCATGTTGTTTACTTAACGCTTGAGTGCTTTCTATAACTAACAAAATAATTGTAAAAAGTGACACAATCATACTACAATAAAATCTTGTGTTGGCAAACAAAACTTAAGTACCAAATATTGAAACTGCTTTGTACAATCTTATAAACTTCTACAGTCATCAGCCTTTTCATTAGAGCTATATAAAATTATTTCGTTTGTTTTTTACGTGGCAATTTTGTTTTATCATCCGCGGGCTGAACCGGGATGGGATCTATAACAAACGCAATATCCTGCCCGATATAATTTGCATTGCCGCCCATATGTAAAACAGGAATTGAAAACGAAATTGAGCTGTTTGAACTGCTTATTTCTGAAGTGTCGAGATATTGCCCCCGCCAGGTATGATATAATCTTAGCCTGTATTTTCCTGCGTTCATGCCTTTTATCTTTACGGTTTTACCTGCAACATCCGTTGTAGGATTTGCCGCCCAGCCAAAAATTATTTCATTACTTTTTATAGCGTAAGCTTCTCCGTTAGAAATAGATATGTCTGCTTTCGTAAGATTAGTAAGTTTTGAAAAAGGGATTTCATCAGTAAACTTACGAACACCTGTAATTTGAGCTGTTACCATATTATCATTTAACCTGTTTGAAAAAGCCCACCAGAAAGGCGTCATTGCAGCACCCGAACCAAGGCTGGCCCATAATGCATTATGATAAAGGGCAAGGTAACCAGGCATACCGGGTTCGTAAAAAGTATGATCCCATCCGGATTCGCCAATGATTGCAGGTTTTTCGTAACCATTCCATAGTTTGCTTACCTCTCCTGCATAAATGGAATAACTCTGGGCAAGAGGATGAACAGTTGCAGAATCCATAGTTCCTGTACGGTTCATAGCAAAGCCCTGGGCTTCATAAATTTCCCTTGCAGCCAGGTCAAAAGTTTGATAACCTTCGTGCCAGAATTCCTTATTACCACCACTCCTGGTTCCTGTGGTAAGGTGTTGATATGGATCATTCTTCTTAAAATAATCATGTATGTTCTTAGCCCAGTTAAAGGCCATTGTACTATCGCCGGAAGCCCAACCATCTGTACCGTTCACTTCATCTATAATAAACCAGGAAAGCAATGAACGGCTATAACCCCAACGAGCTATAAAGTACCTGTATAGTTTCTCCTGGTAATCCCAGGCGGCTGTACTTCTATAAAAATCTTTTGCAGGTGTTATTTGCTGGTAGGGATTTGTAAACCATCGTATATTTCCTCCTCCCCAAACGGTTTCAGACAAAAAAGCATGGAACCAGATATTAAGGCTTAGCTGCATGTCACGGTCTTCGCATAATTTCAGCAGGTCATCAATCCGGCCGCTGATATTCTGATCGTATCTTCCCAAACCACTGCCTAAAGTTTCAAGAGGAGTGATATAAGTACTGATAAAGTTTACGCCCAATTTTTTTAAATTATCGAGCTCTTCGGGTTTTACCTGCCCGGTATTAAAGCCTGTATACGCATCATTATACCAAAAACCAACACCATAAAATGGGGTACCGTTTTTATACTCCAGGTATCTTTTATTTGCAGCCACTTTCAGTATGCCATTATAGGCAGACTTAACAACAGTAAATGATTTGGTTTCACTGGCGGCTGTACCATTCTTATCCTTAACTTTTATTGCATATTGCCATTTGCCTGTTTCATTTGCTGAAAACCGCACCTTCCAAATGGAAGCATATGAGTAATTATAAAAACCATTCACGTTCCATCTTTTACCTGACGGAGCAATAAAGGTGGCACCAATGTCAATTTCATCAGGGTTGAAAGGGTTAACAAATTCTGCTTTGATATTAAGGCCTGCTTCAAATTTATCATATAGGCCAACAGAGTCAGCATTACTGCGTATAGAAATAATTTCCGGTGGTGCACCTATGGTAACAAAGGACACAGAAACAATTACCCATGTTAGTATGAATTTTAGCTTTAGCATATTGCAATTACTTAAATAAGATTTTCGTAGCGAAATAAAAGTTTAGCCACTTAAGGTATTTATAAAAGTGGAAAAATTATTTATTTCCTTTCACTAAAATTGGTTCTATAACGGATCGTATGGGTAGTTCAGGTATTGAACATGTGAATAGTATTGCACTGGCAAATATTTATTGGTTCTTTAATAGCGACACCTTTATTTCACGCTAAGGCGCTAAGAGCTTCACGCAAAGAAGCCCAGGTGTTTTTATGTTTTGTTATAAAAGATTTTTTTCTTCTTTGCCTCTTTGCCGTTGTATTCCTTTGCGTCTTTGCGTGGAAGTTTTTCTTAACTAAATGACACTAACCTTTTTACCCATACAAAACATCATAGAACCAATAAAATCGTGTGTTGGCAAACAAAACTTAAGTACAAATATTAAAACTGCTTTTTACAATCTTATAAACTTCTACAGTCATCAGCCTTTTCATTAAGCTATATAAAATTATTTCCTTTGTTTTCTACGTGGCAATTTTGTTTTATCATCAGGCAATTTAAATCCTGATGATATAGAAACCATATCTTTATTAAAAGGATCTTTATTAAAAGTGCAGCTGCTTCTGCTTTCTATGGGTAAAGGGCAAAGGCAGGTGTAATTAGTCAGCCTTCTCCACTAATAATTTACACTCTTTTCATTAACTCGACAGAACTTCTAACACATTTACTTTATGACATTTAAAATCAAATCTTCCTTTATAATTCTCATTCTTTGTCTTTTTTTCTATAAAGGTTATTCTCAGGCAGATCCTGTGAAGGTTATCGCCTACTACGCAGGTAACCCTGCAACTTTAGATTCATTTGATATTAAAAAAATGGATGAAATTATTTTTAGTTTTGGCCGGTTACAGGGTAATAAGTTTCATATTCGAAATGCCCGCGACACAACTACTATACAAAAAATGGTAGCGCTAAAAAGTGTAAATCCATCTTTAAAAGTAGTGCTTTCATTAGGAGGCTGGGGTGGTTGTGAAACTTGTTCTGATGTTTTTTCATCACGTAAAAACACTAAAGAATTTGTGACAGGTTTTAAAAAGGTAACCAACTATTTTCAAACAGATGGAATTGATCTTGACTGGGAATATCCTGCCGTGTCAGGTTTCCCAGGTCATAAATATGCTCCCGAGGATAGACAGCACTTTACAAGACTGGTAAAATTATTAAGACGGTCTTTGGGAAAAAATGCCGAAGTAAGTTTTGCTGCGGGAGTGTCTAAAAGGGTGATGGAAACAGGAATGGAGTGGAAAAAAGTTATGAAGATAGCAGACCGGGTTAACCTGATGGCTTATGATCTTGCTGGACAAGGAACTCCAAATTCTGCTCATCATACTTTGTTGTATTCAACTCCTATGCAGCCTGTTTCTACTGATTACGCTGTACAATATTTGCTTAATCTTGGCATTCCTTCCAGTAAGATTGTTATAGGTGCTGCCTTTTATGGCAAGATTTGGGAGAATGTTCCTGATACTTCCAATGGATTATATCAGCCCGCTAAATTTAAATCCACTATACACTACAAAAAACTTGTGAGCGATTTTACTGCTTCCACGGGTTTCAATTATTATTGGGATGATGTAGCAAAAGCACCTTACCTATATAATCCTATTCAAAAGCTTTTTGTAACTTATGACGATAAGCGTTCGGTACAAACGAAAACACAATATGTAATCGATAAAAAGCTAAGTGGAATAATGTTCTGGCAATTAATGGGAGATACCTTTAAAGATGGATTATTAGATGCTATAAATGCCGTTAGCAATCCGGCTAAATAAAATAATCTTAGGAACATTACTTACCCCCGTACCTTCTACATGCTAACCGTTCCCGCTATTTACTCAGGTGAATACATTACTTTCCTGGGAAAAGACCTTCAACTAATCTTCTGTTTAGTTGCCTATAAACCACTTATTTGTTTTGCTTTAGATATGCAATTAAATCAGCCATTTGCTGCTGGTTGATTTGCTTTTCTAAACCACTTGGCATAGAAGACATATTGAGCGCTTTTAATGACTTAATATCTGCACGTTTGATAGTTCTTTCCTCTCTTCCTGCATTTTTTAGGGTGATAGCTGCGGGAGTCTCAGTAAAAATTATTCCCTGAAAAGAACTTCCATCTTTTAGCTCAACTGACCAAAGATCAAAGCCACTGGATATAGACAGATTCGGGGCTAATATATTTGCCAAAATGGCCTCCGGTGACCAATTGTGGATTGTACCTAAGTCAGGCCCAAAATTTACTCCGAGATCATTCCTTATTTGATGGCAGCTAGAACAATTTTTAAAGAAGACTGTCTTACCATTGTCAATATCTCCCTTTAAAGTAAGTGAATGTTGGTACTGTTTGTTAACCTTTATTCGTTCGCTTTCATCTTTTGTAAGAAGTTTTCTTGCCCGTTCACGCAGCTTCAAATCCTTTTGAGCCATAAGTCTTACACTTCTGGGCCATCCAATATCCGATGTTGGAATTTTACCACCTTCAATTGCATCTAAAAGAATTTTAATCCTTATAGAATCCCCCATAAAGGTATTTATAGCTTCGTTACGTATTTCAGGAGTTAAATCACGCCATCTGGTTAAAAGATATTGGGATACAGTATTATCCGGTATGGCACTCAATGCCCGTAAAGCTGCCACCTGTATTGATGACTGCTCTTCAGGAGAAATTAATTTTTTTAATTCGCCTGTCTCAGAAGCAGGATCACTAAGAGCTATAAAGTTTATAGCTTCTACCCTTTTATCCTCTTCAGTTTCCCGGTTGCCTGCAATAGCTACAGCTTTTTCTTTGGCCTTTTTAACAGACGGCTCCATTTCCAGTCCTATAACCTTCAGCATATTTAAAGAAGCCGCACGAACCGGCCTGGAAGGATTCTCAAATATGGTTTTGATCAGCAGGTTTTGTTCTGCTTTATAAGAGGACTGTGTCTTTTGGTTTTTGAGTCCCTGCGCTACGCCCTGCAATAAAGGCCCTTGCCATGCAGCAGCCTGAAGATTTGTACCAGGAGTAACAGATCTCTGAATAAGTTGATGAATTACTTCGGGTTTTTCACTGGATGCAATCATTGTACTTAACCGTTCAACAAGAGAGGCATATGCGGGAACGTCCTGCTTAAAACTATCAATTACTACTTTCAATAATGTTGCTGATTGGGATGAAGAAGCTGATAAAGCCGCTATCTGAACCCATTCTTCATTTATATCTCTAAACAAAAGTGCATTCCGAATCGATGAAGCTTGATTAGTATTTACGGAGCCTAATGAGCAAAGCAATTGATATCTGACTTTTGCATCTGCATCTCCTTTTAATGATAGTAGCGCATCTTTTAGCGCGGGATAAGTGGAGAAATGAAGTTCTGCCAGCTTAACTGCATTTTCCCTGATGCCTGCAACAGGATCTTTTAAAGCTTGCTCAATCACCTGCTGTGTTAGTTCCCCTATGCCTTCCAATGTCCACAGTGCATGTAACCGTCCTAAAGGTGATGAAGTGTTTTTAGCCATTTCAATTAATCCGGGAACAACTTTCTTACCTGCCTTATCAACTAATAAGCGTTGAGCATTTAGTCGCCACCATATATTTGGGTTTGCCAATTGTTGTATTAATTCATCATTAGCTGCATCGCCTAACCGAAGG
Organism: Chitinophagales bacterium 62-2; assembly: GCA_002050375.1. Taxonomy (GTDB): domain Bacteria; phylum Bacteroidota; class Bacteroidia; order Chitinophagales; family Chitinophagaceae; genus Segetibacter. Next base: position 8,286 of record MWYU01000609.1, on the reverse strand, counting down.
CCTTTTATCCAGGCTGCTGTTTTTGCACCTGTTGGAGTGATGCGATAAATGCGCCCCTTATCTGAACCATTGTATAATTTGCCTGATTTTACTACTTCTTCTCCCATCCATTCAGGATGCTCTATGATTTGCCTGTAATAGTCAACAACATAAAGAGCTCCGTCAGGACCGATATACATGTTTACCGGGCGAAACCAGGAATCTGTAGAAGCAAGAAACTCTTTATTAGGCTGAATGCGGCTGGCCGTGAAAGTGACACCGCTATCCTTTATTCTATCTACATGCACGAGGTTGCTAACAGGCTCTGCAACAAAAGTGACACTATCAAAAGGGGCCGGAAAAGCTCCGCCCAAATAATTGGTGATTCCGCAGGCTGAAGTAATCACACCAACGTCAGTAAGAAGTTGATGTTCGGGATTTTTTGTAATAGGGAAAACCTCTGCTGCATTTTTATGATCCGAAATAGATTGAGTAGCCTTTGAGACAAGCAACTGCGGATTTCGCTTAAGATAAGATGCCTCGATAACTTCCTGAATAATGTGATTAGCATTACTGACAAGAAAATGATGCCCCCATGTATCAAATGAATGTCCGAATTGTGTATTACTGGATGTTGTTTCCAGCAAGTGTTGGTCTGGCCGGAAACGAACTGAACGGCCACTTGCATTTTTTTCTAACCGCGGGCTGGCAGGGTGGTCAGGATAATATATCTCGGTTCCCGGATCTCCAAATTCTTCTTTATAAGTTTGAGTAGTCACTGCTCCTTCATGACCCAAATAAATCCAATTATCAATACCAAGTACGGGGCTATTAAGATTATGTTGAGGATTAGATAAAGCAAAGCCGGTTAGCATCGTGTCTTTAATCTCAGCACGACCATCATTATTAGTATCTTCAAAATAAAACACGTAGGGCGCATCTGTTACCAAAACTCCTTTCTTCCAACGCATAATACTGTTAGGTAATGTTAAACCATCGGCAAAAACAGTGCTTTTATCCATCCGGCCATCAGCATTAGAATCCGATACAAGTTTTATTTTGCCTGAACCCCCTTTGTCAAGAGGATATCCATGCATTTCTACAACATAAAGACGACCATATTCATCAATTTCCATATCAACAGGATCTGAAATAAGAGGCTCGGCAGCAATAAGCTCAATTTTAAATCCCTTCTCAAGTTCAAAAGTTGATAAGGGATCTTTAGTTCCCGCCGGAGAATCACTATTTGCATTATTCTTACAACCAACTATAATAGTCAGTGTAATGATTAATGAATAAAAAATTTTGCGGGGGCCGTTGTAAAAGACAACACTCATAATTGTTATTTTTTATAATCAGAACTTAATAATTGCTCCACGTTTTAAGGTGTAACAATCTGATTATTTACGTTTGATTGCTGCTTATGATAGCCGCATTTATTTCCTGCCTTTAGGTTTAGTAGCGGAAGGATTTCTCATTTCTCCCTGGAGATATGCAACAACTGATTCCGTAACATCTTTTGCTGCTGCAGGGGTAAACGGAGAAACCGTTTCTACTTCGTATCCTCCATGTTCCCATGCTGATGCATTTGGTAAATAACCAAACCATCCATTGGTGTATCCAAAATAAAAAGTGTAAGGAAAGGGAGAACGTTCGCGGACCTCATTAGAGATTTCACAAAACAGCTCTACAGGTAAGCTCCATATTGCTACTTCTTCATTAATTTTCAAAAAACGAACGGGAAGCCTAACCATATTAATGCCTGCTTTAGTCGTATTTGTATACTTTGCCATGTCCGCTGACCATCCTAAACCTGGCTTCCTTGGAGTTTCTACAATCAACGACCCGGCGAATAATTTCACGGTATCTATAGAAGCGAAAATTTTCTTATTCGCTTCCAATATCTTGTCTCCAAGCAGAACCCGAAATTGATTTAGATGTCCGGCTGCAGGAGTTGGATATACGCTATAAATGGGTGCAAGATTACCGGCAGCACCATTTATAAAAAGAACAGGCACACCAATCTTTTGTTCTACATATTCAGACACAATACCCGGGGCATCTCCACTAACTTGTAAATTTTTATCACTTAACACTGTTCCATGAATAGGATAATTTGCTATTAAAGCAAGCGGGCTGCCGTCTAATTTATCAATTCGCAATAGTCCTATCCGTCTGTCAACCGGCCCATCCGGGTTAAGGCCAAGAGATGCTTTTCCATCAATATCTACCGCACGTCGGTTTATGTTAGCCTGCGAAAATCCCCAACCTACGCCAAGACGGGCAGGAACAAGATTCTTTCTTGCCTCAATAATTCCATTGATTAATTTATCTTCTATCATCAAAGTATAGGCACTATCAATTTTGTGCTGAACGCGGTTGCCCATATAAACCCCATATATACCTGGTGGTCCAACTTCTGGTGCTGAATGAGTATGAGTTACTGTCCACCAAACATTCAACGGGTTGATGCCATATTGCTTTTGAAGTCTGCTCACAACCTTATCATATTCAGAAGGAGAATAAAGACATATATCTGATGATATAATAAAGAATTGTGTTTTGCCATCATCGAGCGCAACAATCTTGTGATAGATACGGTCGTGAATGCCTATTGACTTTCGTTCACCATATCCTACAAGATACTGCGAGTCTGCAGGTGAAATATCAGTCTTAACCAAAGCTGCACGAAACTGTGCTTTTGACTCCGGGACACAAAAAACCATTATACAAAACTGGAAAAGAAGAGGCAGAAAAGAAAATGCAATCGACCGACCAATTTTTGAAAATTGGAGATCATAGTTAGGAATCCTTTTAATTGAACAAATAAATTTGACGTTCATAGCTTTAAAAATTTTTGGATGCATTGTAGTTTATAGTTCCCAAATTCGGATTATTTAGAAAAACATCTTTTCTAATTATTTAATGTGAGCTACGCATTTCACCGTGAAGATAACCAAGCACAGATTCAGTTACATCTTTTGCTGCTGAAGGTGTATATGGACAAACAACTTCCACTTCATATCCACCATGCTCCCACTCTACGGCTGTTGGTAAATAGCCAAGCCATCCATTGGTATATCCGAAATAAAAAGTGTAAGGAAAGGGAGAGCGTTCACGTATCTCGTTTGACACTTCACAAAACAGCTCAATTGGTGCGCTCCAAATTGCTACTTCTTCATTAATTTTTAAGAACCTTATCGGAAGCCTTACCATATTACTACCTGCTTTGGTTGTATTTGTATACTTACTTAAGTTTGTGGACCATGCTAATCCCGCCTTCCTTGGTGTTTCTACAACCAATGACCCGGTAAACAATTTAACGGTATCCGTTGTAGACCTGATTTCTTTATTTGCATCAAGAATTTTGTCGCCGAGCAGAACCCGAAACTGGTTCAAATGTCCGGCGCCAGGGCTTGGATATACGCTATATATTGGTGCAATATTACCAGCAGCGCCATTAATAAAAAGGAGCGGCACGCCAATTTTTGCCTCTACATAGTCAGCCACAATACCTGGTGCATCTCCACTGATCTGTAAATTTTTGTCACCTAAAACTGTTCCGTGAATAGGATAATTTGCGAGCAAAGCAAGCGGGCTTCCATCTTCTTTATCAATTCGAAGTAGTCCTATCCGCCGGTCAACAGGTCCATCCGGATTCAAGCCAAGAGATGCTTTTCCATTAGTATCTATAGCACGGCGGTTGATGTTTGCCTGCGAAAATCCCCAACCAACAGCTAAACGGGCGGGGGCTAGTTTTTTACGAGCATCTAAAATACCATTTACTAACGCCTGTTCTACCATAGATGTATAAGCAGTATCTACATCATGTTTATAGCGCTCCCCCATAAAAACGGCAGCAAGACCAGGAATTCCTATTTCAGGCGCAGAATGAGTATGTGATAGCGACCACCAAAAATTGAGCGGACTTATTCCAACCTGACGCTCTAGTATTGAAGCAACATGGTCATATTCAGAAGGTGAGATAACACAGAAATCGGATTGTACCAGGAAAAACTGTTTAACGCCATCATCAAGAGCTATTATACGATGATAGAGCCGGTCGTTGATACCAGTAGACTGTCTGGGGCCGTAACCTAAAAGCCATTGAGAATTTTGCGGGGTTACATCAACTTTAACTACAGCCGCGCGAAATTGTGCTTTTGACCGCGGGACATAAAGTATTAGTATACAAGTAAGAAAGAGAAGTGATAAAAAATGAGAAGAAATTGATTTAGCCATTCGTGTTGAAGAAAGATGGTTTTGAGGAAACTGTTTGGTTCGATTTCGGTTGCAGTATACCGGCGTGTGACAGAACAATAGATGCCATTTATCTCTACCTTTTTGAATAATCTATGGGATTAGTATCCGGGATTTTGAGTTAACATTTTATTTTTATCTATTGCGGATTGTGGTATTGGAAAAAGATAGTTTTTGGGGGCAAAAAATTTCCGCGCTCCCTCAGCAGCGAGTACAATTTTATACACCAATTTATTGTTCTCTTTCTCTATCACCATTGCATGCAAATTGCCATTCAGGTTTTTCTCCGCAATTTTCAACCTCATTAAATCGTACCACCTTTTCTCTTCAAAGGCAAGTTCCACCCTTCGTTCTCTCTGTATAGCAACCCGCATCTGCTCCTGGTTTAAACCTGCAGGCAAAGCAGGCAATTGGGATCTAAGCCTCACTTTATTTATTGCATCATATACAGAAGCGTCAGGGCCTACGGACTCATTTTGTGCTTCTGCATAATTAAGTAATACTTCAGCATATCTGAAAATGATAAAGTTGGCACTATTCTGCAAATTTCGTCCATTGATAGCGTACTTAGGATTCAAGCCTTTCAGCAAATAATATCCTGTATTTGTAGACTCGTTAATATTACTTAAATCCGTTTCATTCCTACTTCCTGCACCCCGCCTAATCACCATTTCAAAACCTAACCACATGGCTCCATCATATATAATCGACTGATAAAATCTCTTTTCTCTGTTAACATAAGGATTTTGAGGATCATAGCCTGAGGCGGGATCGGTAATAGGGAGGCCGTTAGCCATTACATATTCGTCAACCAGTTCCTGAGTAGGATCTACACCTCCAAATGCACGTTGCACACCACCTACAATCCACGGTCCCTGTAAACCTTCCCTACTGCCCCCAAGAGGTGTGCCGCCTAAATACTTTTTAGCAAAGATGGTTTCTACGTTATCATTGTTATCTTCAAAAAACTGCGTGTTGTAATCAGGAAATAAACTATATGTATTCAAGTCCATAACCTGTTTGTTTGTAGCGGCGGCTAATGCCCACCTGCTTTTGTCATTTGTTGCGTTTTTTAACGGACTCGCCTGAAATAGTTCACACCATCCTTTTAAAGTTAGTGCTGCACCCCGCGTTGCTCTTCCTGCTTCTGCCTTAACAGGCAAATCATTAGCAATAGCTGCACACTCATCAGCAATAAATTTAAATGTTTCTTCATCGGTGTTTCGTGCCCTAAAAATGGCGTCTCCCTGAGCCTGGTTTAACACATCGGTAATAATAGGCACCCCGCCATAATGTGTCCAAAGCAGTTGGTAAAAATATGCCCTTAAATACCTGGCTTCACCCAATCTTTGTTTTTTCCACGTTTCAGGAAGAGCAGAAGCTGTACCTGATTGAATGAATAAATTACAAGCTCTTATATTATTATACAATCCCCACAAGGTAGGAGCATTACTAGGTGTATAAACAGAATTGGCATAGAGAACACGACTTACCTGCCCACTAACGCCATTCATTGAATTATCAGTAAAATTTTCTCTTGGATCAAACGTAGTAAAAGGACCTTGCAATCCTGAATAAATATCGTTTAAAAACAAATCAGCGTTACTGGTATTATCGAATACTGAAGCTGCTGTAATTTGATCGGCAGGAACTACTTCTAAAAACTTTTTACAGGAAGCTAAACTAATAAACACTACAAGTAATAACAAAATGCGGCTGTTAAAGCTTTTACATATATTATGCATGATACTTAAAATTGATTTTTTAAAAAGTGATATTAATCCCTAAAGAAATAACTTTCTGTTGTGGGTAAAGGTTTGAATAAGGAGCAGTGCTTTCAGGATCAAAATTTGTTATTTCAGTCCATGTTACAATGTTTTGACCTGACACAAAAGCTCTCACATTTTGAATTCTGATTTTTTGAGAAATGAAGGAAGGAATAGTATATGCGAGTGTAGCGCTTTTCAATCTTAAATAACTTGCATCCTTCATCCAGAAAGACGAGGTTTGGGTATTGTTAGTAGTTGGACCAGCAGTTATTCGTGGATTTTTTGCATTCGGATTTTCAGGCGTCCAATAATCCATATTTTCTTTGAGAGCTGACATTCCATTATGAAAAGCCCAGGCGTTTTGCCTATCTAAATAAAGATTAGCTTTTGATACACCTTGGAAGAGTATATCCAGCGTTAAGCCTTTATAACTAACAGAGGGAGATATGCCATAAATGATTTGTGGAGTGATTGGGTTGCCAATTACTGTCCGGTCGTCATCATTAATTTTACCATCTCCGTTCATGTCCTCATATCTGATATCACCGGGCCGTACTGTACCCCATGGTTGTATAGCTATCCCTTTATTTAGTACACCATTTTCAAAGTCAGAGGTTTGGAAGAAACCTAAAGCGTGAAACCCAAATTGCGCACCAAGCGGCCTTCCAGTTAACCTCCGGTTTGGATTATTAAAGGTAGTAGCGGATTCAAAAACCCTTAGTAGAGTATTTTTAGCATAGGTGAAATTTCCACTAATATTTACCCTTAAATCTTTTGAAACGTTGTACGCTGATCCAATTGACAGATCAATGCCCTGATTCTTCATAATACCCGCATTTACCTGGCTGAGGCCAATTCCGTACTCAGCAGGAACAATTACATCGGGATTTACAAGCATATTAGATCTCTTTTCGTAAAAATAGTCTGCTTCAAAACTTAACAAGCCTTTCCACAAAGTCGCCTCCAATCCAATGTCTTTTTTCTTTGCTCTTTCCCATGTAATATTTGGGTTGTTTTCATTACGTTCACTTACTGCTTGTACGGCTTGTCCGGCAATAACATAAGCAGGGCCATAAGCACTGAATGTACTTAAGTACTGGAATGGCGCTCCTGCCAGTGCCCCTACTTCACCATAAGAACCCCTGATTTTAAGGTTATTGATCCACCCTATGTTCTTCATAAAATTTTCCTCTGATAAACGCCATCCAACAGAAAAAGCCGGGAAAAAACCAAATCTGCGCTCAGGGGCAAAGTAATAACTTCCATCATACCTACCGCTCGCCTCAAATAAATATTTATTGGCAAAATCATAAGTTACACGATAAACTAATCCCACTTGTCTTGCCATACTTGATGTTCCACTCGTGGTCATATCGGCATTACTTGAGCTGCCAAGGTTAATCTCATCAATACCCAGGTTGTAATTTCTCCGGGTAGCTCCTAAACTCATACTATTATTATCTTTTGCTTCAAAAAGAGCTAATGCTCCAACATTGTTTCTACCAAAAGTTCTGGCATAGCTTAAAGAACCTTGATAAGTAAGTTGGTAGGCCTGGGTGAAACTTTGATTTAATGACGATTTCGTTTGTTCAAATATTCCATCAGAGATTACATAAGGTCGTTTCGATGTATCAACAGTGCCTTTATGAGTAGGGGTACGCCAAAGTTTGTTCATTACAATAGTGGGATCATAAGCAAGTGTCAGCCTGCCTTTCAAGCCCTTTATAAACGGTAAATCCTGGTCAATAGATAACTGTGTATACGCAGATGTTGTATTAATTTTAGTATAACCACTATTGTCCAGGCTTGCCGTTATGTAGGAACCCGGAACACCATTACTAAAATATAAAGGTCCGTTTTGTGTGTGTGTATATCCTATCAATTCAAAAAGCCGTCCGGTTGTTATTGATGGATAACGAGCCTTTTCTACTCTTCCAATAACTCCAAAAGTTATTTTGGTTAATTCAGTTACCTGCGCAGATAAATTCAGGTTTAGATTAAACCTTTTGTCATTTGTATTAGGCCACATACCATTCTGTGACTGGTAACCTAAACTGGCAAAAAACTTCACTTTATCTGTTCCACCTGAAATTTCAATATTATGATTATTTAAAAGTGCATTTTTTTTAATTATATCCCTGTAAACATTAGGATCCGGGTAAGCGTCAGGATCCGATCCGTCTTTTAACTTTTGAAGTGCGATGTCAGAATATGGAAGGCGTAGTCCTGCACCTTTAGCTGCAGCATTTTGTAATACGCCAAATTCATAACCACTAAC
>MWYU01000250.1 GCA_002050375.1 Chitinophagales bacterium 62-2 | reverse complement strand
CAGTGAGTATATTTTCGACATTGAATATGAACAGGGAATAGGAGAAGGCAATTGCTTTACAACCAATTTTAGTCCTAAAGACCCTGCCACTGCTGCTTTTTATGGTGTTACCGGCGGGCAAAATGGAAATAATAATCCTCCCAGATCGTTGTTTGCTTTATTTCCTCCCGGAGATCTTAGAAAAGATATTACTGCTGCAGACGGCTTCACTGATGCCAGTGGAGTATTTCGCCCATTAATTCCAACATCTAATGATGTGCAGACTTACACCAAAAAATATATGGTTAAGCTATTGGCCAGTTGCGACAGCAGGGCAAACTGGAAAGTGATACGTTATGCTGATGTATTATTGATGTATGCTGAAGCACTCAATGAAAACGGAAAAACACCTGAAGCTTTAAAGTGGCTTAATATGGTTAGGGTTAGAGCAGGTTTGCAGAGTTACCCAGATCTTACTCAGGATGCAGCACGGGATAATATTTATCTTGAACGCAGGTTGGAATTGTCTTTCGAAGGGCATAGATGGTTCGATTTAGTGAGAACAGGCCGGGCTTTAAGTGTAATGTCAAAGTTTGGTATGAAACCACATATGACCGTGTTTCCTTTACCTATTAGCCAGGTTAAATTAATAAACAATCCTTCAATCTTCGCGCAAAATCAGGGATATGATTAGTATGTTTTCTTTCAATTCGCTTTACTGATATAATAACAAGTGGAATGAATTGAGAAATTAAACAAATACAAATTGCTATAACGTCAAAAACCGTTTTAAAATACCCCTAAAAATTATAAGAATTTATGAAAGCAAAATCAGGCCTTCTTTCAATGTTATCGGTGTTGATACTAATGTCAACTGTATTCTCAACACCTCCAATAAAGAAGTATAAACAGCAAAAGCAGAAAGCACCAACTGCATCAAAGCGATACCTTTATGTAGCGACCACCGGCATTCGTGATTATTTAGGCTATGGCGGCCACGGCATCCTTGTCGTCGATATAAAAAACAATCACAAGTTCGTAAAAAGGATCAAATCAGATGGCTTGCATCCTGACGGTACGCCATCTAAAGTAAAAGGCGTCGCTGTACGTATACC
>MWYU01000709.1 GCA_002050375.1 Chitinophagales bacterium 62-2 | reverse complement strand
GCCCCCATAAGCACGAATAACCTCGATCTTTCAGGTGGTACTGAAAATGTCCGATACTTTGTCTCATTAGGCTATTTAACGCAGGAAGGGATGATGCGGGATATAAAGTCAGAAGCCAACATAAAAAACAATTACGATTACGACCGGTATAATTTCAGGGCAAATTTAGATGTTAAGGCTACCAGGTCATTGAGCTTCAAACTCGACTTCTCAGGAAATAACTCGGTAATTAATACCCCGGAGTTTTCGGGTGCAAGTGGCTCTGGTGAAACAGCAGCTTTTTATGAAGTATTTAATTACGAGTCTTTAAACCCGTATATCTACAATATATATAACCCCGATGGCAGCTATGGCTATACAAGTCCAAATGCAACTCAACCCAGTGGCAATGTAAATAATATTATGGGGCGATTAAAATATGGAGGCTACAGCCGCCAGCGCAGAAATCTTTTAAATTTAAACGTTTCGGGTATTCAAAAACTGGATGCTATTACAAAAGGACTGGAAGCAAGGATAACTGTATCAATTGCTAATTCCACAAGTTCAACGAGGGCTTTAAACCGCACTAATTTTCCATCGTATTACTATAATCCCGTCGATAATACCTATACACCCCGCGATGCAAGGATTTACAGGATCGACCCATTTTCTTTAGCTTATGGAGCGGGTACGCCAAGACGACAAACAACGATACAGGGAAGCCTGAATTATAAGCGCAGCTTTGGCGATCATAATTTTAGTGCTTTAGCGCTGTACAACCAAAACACGAAAGTACAAAACCCAAGTGGCGGCCAGGTGAATGTAGAACCTTACATACCCATAAACTTTTTAGGTTATACAGCTCGTGTAGGCTATGATTTTGCCAATAAGTATTTAATCGAATTTAACGGCAGTTATAACGGGACTACTGCTTTTGATAAAGACCATCGTTTTGGTTTCTTTCCGGCAGTTTCGGCAGGATGGAATGTGGCCGAGGAGAACTTTATAAAAAATACAATAAGCTTCTTAACCCTGTTTAAAATCCGCGGATCTTATGGTACTGTTGGCAGCGACGATCTTGGAAACTTCAGCAACACATATATCAGCTCTTATAACAGAACGGGTGCTTACTCATTTGGTACAACCCATAACAATGCACCCGCTATCGTACCGGGTGTTATTGGCAATCCTAATGTAACGTGGGAAAAGGAGTTGAAATCGAATATAGGTGTAGACTTTGCTGTTAAGGGTGGTAAAATAAGTGGAACGGTTGATGTGTTTAACAACAGACGATACGACATATTAGCGCAAAGACGAACAATTACATCTTATCTCGGCATTGCTAATTCCTCATTACCCCCTCAAAACCTTGGAATTGTAAGCAATAAAGGATACGAGTTTGAGTTGACGTATAATGGCAAAGCCGGCAAAAATTTTAGCTATAATATAAAAGGTAATTATTCGTATGCTAAAAATCAAATACTTGAGATTGATGAGGTACCACCGGCCTATGAATACAGAAGGCAAACCGGCCAGTCAATAGGACAAGTTTTGCAATGGATTTGGGAGGGTTATTATTCTGTGGAGGAAGCCGCTGACCCTAAAGTTCCTAAGTACATCGGATCAACTACAACTACTCCCGGCTTTTTAAAATACAGGGACGTTAATGGAGATGGGGTTATAACTACCGATGATCAGGGTTATTTTGGCCGTCCTAATTTGCCAAATACAACCGTAGGATTAAATACAGGGCTTACCTACAAGCGGATATCATTAAACATTTTACTGCAATCCGCACTTAACTCTGATGTACAGGTTGGTTACCAGTTTACGGCGCCGTTTAAAGCAAACTTACAGGCAATTCATTTAAAACGCTGGACGCCTGAAACAGCTTCAACTGCAGAATTTCCGGCTCTTGTTTCAAATTTTCATGGAACTTATATGTCGCCGGGATCGAATTCAAGCTACTGGGCAGTTAACGGAAACTATCTTAGGATAAGGTCCATAGAATTAAGTTACCGTATCCCCGAAAAACTGGTTAATAAGGTAGGTCTAAAAGGCCTAAGGGCGTATGCAAATGGTTACAACCTCGCAACCTGGTCAAAAACTTTTGAACGATTTGGAGTCGATCCGGAAATTGCCAGATCAAGTTCTGCCAGTGGCACCGATGCAACTTACCCCCAACAGGCAATTTTCAATTTAGGTTTCAATGTTTCTTTAAAATAACAAGAGTATGAACAGGTTATATTTTTTATTCTTTGACGTGTTTGCACTTGCAATTGCTTCTTGCGAAAAAGGAAATTTTCTAGATACAAAAACTACCGTAGACCTGAATAAAGAAATCGTATTTGCAGATAGCGCAAACACAATTGATTATCTGTCTGGCCTGTACGTAGATCTTTCTTTAGGATACACATTGTCATCGGATAACAGCGGGTATGATTATGCTAAAATGTGTGATGAAGCCGAGGGCAGATATCCCGCATTAGGCAATTACGATAAAGTGGTAACTCAAGGCACATTCTCAGGAAGCTTTTTTAGCACAATCGCAGGCCAGTGGGCTAATTTTTACCAGAATATTCAGAATGCCAATATCTTTCTTGCAGAAGTTGATAAATCTCCTCTTTCAGCGGGCAAAAAAACCCGCACTAAAGCTGAAGCCCGTTTTTTAAGGGCGTACCATTATCATAATTTAATGAAATATTTTGGCGGAGTACCGCTAATTGGAGACAAGGTATTTAGTGCTACCGACCGCGATGAATCCGCGAGGTCTACCTATGAAGAATGTGTTAACTATGTCGTGAGCGAATTGGATGCCATTGCAAACGATCTTCCTCCAAATTACAGTGGTTTGGATTATGGCCGTATTACTAAAGGCGCCTGCTTAGCTCTAAAATCCAGAGTTCTTCTATATGCAGCCAGCCCCTTGTATAATGGCGGAAGTACAGCAACAGGTGAGCTCATTAAATACACTGCCTATCCGGACGCTAATCAAAACAGGTGGGAAAAAGCGGCTCTTGCTGCTAAGGCCGTGATGAATTTAAATGAATATTCCTTAAACATTGACAATACTACAAAACCAGGATATGGTTTTTATAAATTATTTATTAGCCGGGTAAACAATGAGTTTATTCTGCCAAGGCCTTTGCCGCCAGGGAAGCAGTTAGAGCAAGCTTTTAACCCGAGATCAAGAGGAGGGGCAAACTTCTACTATTACCCTACACAGGAACTTGTAGATATGTTTCCAACAATTAACGGGAAGCCTATTACCGACGATCTTAAAACTGCTGGTAACCCAACGGGTTATGATGCTGCCAATCCTTATGTTAACCGCGATCCCAGATTTGAATCTACAGTGATATATAACGGAAGTTTGTTTTACTTAAATGCTGACAGGGCTCTGAGAGAAGTAAACACTTTTAAAGGCCTGGGAGCTACAACCGATGCAATAATATCAACTACAGGAAATACATCAACAAGCACCGGGTATTTTGTGCGCAAGCTTCAGGATGAACTGGCAGCTTTTACAGGGGGAGGAAATGTTAACAGGAGCTTACCTATTATAAGGTATGGCGAAATATTACTCAATTATGCAGAGGCCGCCAATGAAATGGGCAATACTGCTGAGGCAATCACCACTTTAAAACTATTACGTGAGCGGGCGGGAATTAATGCTGGTGCAGATGGTTTATTCGGTTTGCCGGCGACTACAACCGTTGCTGGAATGAAAAAAATTATTCAAAACGAACGGGCCGTAGAACTTGCTTTTGAAAACCATAGGTTTTGGGATGTGAGAAGATGGAAAATCGGCAGCCTGATTGACGGAAAGAATATGCATGGAATGGAAATTACAAATGTAGGAAATGCTACAGCCAGGGTGTACACTTATAAAAGGGTAGATCTGACAAAGCATTATTTCAAAGAAATCTACTATTACTTCCCTATACCTAAAAACGATGTAACTATCAACCCTAACCTGACTCAGAACCCGGGGTATTAAAAGCGGCAATTCAAAAGCTTCTTAAACAACGCAAACAACAAGCATTTAAAACTGTTGTTTGATCAGTGGTTATTCAAACCTCATCAATATTATAGTCAATATTTCTTTAAACGACTTTGAAGTATCTTTTTTCTTGCTGCTGCTTTTATTTTCAACACTTTTACTTCCTTTAGCAGCGGGATCAGCTTTGGTTGCGTATGATGCAGTTGACATTAAGAACAGAAATGAAAGAAGTGTAATAATTATCTTCATAATAATCGTTGGGTATCAAGTTTTGAAATAGTACAGAAACCGGGGCAATTTACTTTAATGCTTCAACAACGCCAAAAGTCTCCTATTATTTTTTGCTTGCAAAAAAATCATGAAAGCCATGTGCGCGGGAAAGTATATCCGGGAGATTTTTTTGACAGACAGGCTTTCTACAGAAGGAATATAGATATTTAGAGCAGAGCACCTGCAAGACGTTACTGCTTAAAATCAAACAACGTAGCAGTAAAAACCGCTCTTTCTTTCTTTTTAAATACTACATCCCATTCCCCGCGATAGCGTAATACTTTAGGCACCAACAATTCGCCAATCTTTTCCAGTTGAACTTCCATGTCAACATCAAAATCGTAAACGCCGGCTTTATAACTCAAGCTATAATTTCTTCCAATAATCTCAAGTGTTCGTGCATTAAACCAGGTGGTCATTTCGTCTATCACAACATTACTTCTTTCACCGGAGGAAAGATCTTCACGGGGCTTTATAGTAAACACATAGCATGTGCGCCCCATGTACTCGCGTTTGTCAATCTTAAAATCATAAAGCTTGCTTACATCTTCATCAAAAAGAGCTACTTTATTACCAATGAAAGGGATGCCCGGTATTTTTTTTCCGGGATTGAAAAACAACTGCTTCAATTGGTCTTTGTGTTTTTCCATACCAGTTTTCCCTTTGCCAGAGAATGAAGCTCCTTTCACGATATTTGTTTCGCCGCAAACCTTACCCTTAGTAAAAAAAAGGCCGGCATACATTTGAGCTGTAGTGTAATTATAATTTCCTTTGCTATCGTAAAAATCGCCCGTTGTTTTCTCATCCTTCACTTCCATAGTGCGGCAGCCGTTCGTATAAGTTTGTCTTGTTTGACTTATTAATGAGGCTTGTGTTTTACCCTTCTTATCCTTCAACACAATATCGTTGTAAGAAGAAAAACCTATCACCCTTAAATTTTTAAAAGCTTTATAGAAAGTAGTGTCGTTCTTAACGTATTCGATAAAAGCGGGAACATTAAAATTATTCCGGACAACTACATCGGTTAAGGTAAATGCCTGGTTCTTATAAATAATGGTAGTATCGCTTGCCCGGTTAGTAGTGTCATGCGAAGTACAATAAAGACTGGTAAAAACAGAAACAGAAAATATAATTAAGGCTTTCATTATTTAGCATACATCATCTTATAATCCATTCTTATTTTGCCCTTGCTAATGTCGTTTAGTTTGCCTTGCAGCATTTTGCGGCGAAGGGGTTTTAGCCGGTCAATAAAGAGCTTCCCTTCAATATGATCGTATTCGTGCTGAATAATGCGTGCGGTTAAACCAATAAATTCTTCCTTATGCGGTTGGAGGTTTTCACCCAAATATTGTAATACTATTTTTTCGGGCCTCTTAATATCTTCACGTATTTTAGGAATGCTGAGGCAACCTTCATTGTACGACCACTCTTCGCCATCCAATTCTGCTATATGTGCATTTATAAAAACTTTTTTTATGCCCGGCTCATCAGGATATTTACCCTTGTCTTCATCATCCTGGATAACAAAGATTTGAGCGCTGTCAATAATAAATACCCTGATATCTTTATTAACCTGGGGGGCAGCCAGGCCAACTCCATTGCTTGCATACATGGTCTCCCACATATCATCAATAATCTTTTGAAGGTTCGGATAATCAGGCGGAACGTCCTTCGCTACTTTTCTTAAAACAGGAGCGCCATAAGCAACTATCGGAAGTATCATTTCTGTAAAACAAATTTGTGATTAAGCGGCAAAAATACCGCCAAATGTGCCAATGAACAAATTAGCAGTTATTGAAGACTGTTAAGATATTCCTGCAGCATAATGGTTGCAGCTATCTCGTCAACGAGGTTTTTATTCTGACGGTCTTTCCTTTTCATACCACTTTGCACCATGCTTTGCACAGCCATTTTTGAAGTAAACCGCTCGTCAACTTTTTCTATAGGGATGTTCGGAAAAACTTTTTTAAAGCGGTTTATAAAGGCTTGCACTAAAGGAGTGGCATGTGTATCCGAGTCGTCCCAATTGGTTGGGTGGCCAATGATTACCAGTTCCACCGGTTCTTTTCTGAAATACTCAGTAAGAAAACTCTCGAGATCTTTTGTATGCAATCCTGTCAATCCTGTCGCGATTATCTTTAAAGGATCCGTTACTGCAAGACCTGTTCGTTTAGAACCATAATCAATGGAGAGGATGCGCGGCAAAGTAGAATTAATAATTATTCTAAATCTTATTTCTTAACACCTAATGGCAATACCTCTTTGCCATACAGCTCATTTAATATAAGGGCAACGCTTCCGTAAAAAGCAGACAGGCCGCAAAAAATACCTTCATAACCGGCTATAATTCTAAGCTGTTTATTTCCCGTAAAGTCGCTGATTGCCAATAAGAAAAACAATACAGTTAAAGAAAGAAATACAGTTTGAAGGGTACGGTTTAATTTAAGGGTTCCAATGAACATTAATAGTGTAAATATGCCCCACATCAATAAATAATAGCCCATGGATGTTTCGCTGGAAGCATAAGCTGCGCCGAAGGTTGTTTTTGGTATTAACCAAATAGCCACTAACGATAACCAGAAAGAACCATAAGCGGTAAAGGCAGTTGCACCGAACGTATTGTTCTTTTTCCACTCCTGCAGGCCAGCAAAGATTTGCGCTATACCACCTACAAAAATTCCCATACCCATAATCATAGAGTTAAGCTCGTAGTAACCGGCATTATGAATATTTAAAAGAATAGTAGTCATACCGAACCCTAACAATCCTAATGGAGCAGGGTTTGCAGTAGTGTCTTTAATAATAGTTTCGGGTTGGTTAAGAGAACTCATGGCAGCAAGATTTGATTTAAGATTAAAAATATTTAAACATTTAAAATAAGAGGAAACTATTTTTATATGGTTGAACTAAAATTGAAAGATCGATAGCCTTATTTCTTAATAAACATTTAAAAGCTCTTGTTTTTTTATTAAACTATTTGTTGAAATAAGTTTTTTTATATCTTTATCCCTCACCAAAGAAAAGGAGGTATTCATGCAATCTACAGATAGTTCATGGAAGCCTTCGGTTATTATCGAGTAACCGGGTTTCTCCATTCAAATAATCTGCTGACGCAAACGCAAGCGTTGGGAGCCACTAAGTAAGCTTAGTGGCTTTTTTGTTTCTATTTTATTTTGGAAGATGGCTTACCGAATAAGTATTGGCACAACTTTTAAATATTACTCTAATTATCAATCTTAAAAACATCATTCATGAAAAGTTTGTGCATACTATTACTTTTAATGACTCTTGTGCCGCTTATTTCTCAGGCCCAGGAAGAAGACCAGGATGAGATGGAAACCGATCGGCCAAGCCTGTCGTTCACACCGAAAACTGTAGTTAAGAACCGTTTTCAACTAGAGGCGGGATTTCAAAAACAGTACGACAAAACAAACGGACAGCGCATGGAGGAATACTTATACCCTACCGTTTTTCTTAAATACGGGCTAACAAAAAAATTAGAGCTGCATGTACTTATCGAAGATGAAGGAGATTACGAATACAACCCGAACAAACATAAAGTGGCAAGCGGAATTGAACCTGTGCAGGTAGGTTTTAAATATAATCTTTTTGAAGAAAAAGGAGCACTTCCAAACACTTCTATTATTGCCGGAGCAGCTTTTCCGAAATTAGCTTCGCCCGATTTTAAAAGTGATTATGTAGCTCCTGCGTTTAGATTAGCGATGCAAAATTCGTTGAGTAAAAAAATACAACTTCAGTATAACGCGGGTGTTGAATGGGAGCCCGATGATGTACATGCAAAATACCTGCTAACGCTTTGTCCTCAGTTAGAACTTTCGAATAAATTGCAGGTGTTCGCTGAGATATACAGCCAGTTTTCTAGCGAAGAAACTCCTGACTATCGGAGTGATGCAGGGCTTTTGTACAAAGTAACACGTAATCTTCAATTTGACATTTCCGGAGGCCTTGGTATCACAAAAAGCGCTCCCGATAGTTTTTTTGAAGTTGGGGTTTCGTTTAGGTTGCCACGTTAAGTCTGAACCAGGATTTATTGGATTAATTGGATTTATGGGAAATGGGCATGCTGCTATCCTACCAGTTATTTGCAGCTTGCAAGCTTCACTTTCAACTACACATCATTTTCTTTTGCGTCCCTCAATGATTTGATGCTTCAGTCACTTAATCCGCAATCATCAAATCACACCAAACCCCAAATGATCAATCACCAAATGACTTACTGACCAATGACCCAATGACTATTTATGAATATTCGTGCAGAATTATTGAAAGAACATTCTAAAGAACACGCTAATAAGATTTCAGATTATGCATGTATGTCAAAAGAAAATTTTGAAGGACTGATACAATGTTTTTTGGATAAAGAATACCGGGTTGCGCAGCGGGCAGCATGGAGTGTTAGCATAGCAGCACAACAAAAGCCGGAAATAATACAACCTTACATACCTGTCTTAGTTGCCCAGCTTCAAAATAAAAATGCACATAATGCTGTAATAAGAAATTCAGTTAGAATATTGCAGCAAATTGAAATACCCGAAACATTACATGGAGAAGTAATGAATGCATGTTTTCAATTCATTGAAATTTCGTCTACACCTGCTGCTATCAAGGCTTTTTCTCTTACCACCTTGTTTAACCTTTCTAAAAAATATCCTGAAATTAGAGCTGAGCTTAAGCTTTTAATTGAAGAGCGATTGGATAATGAAACAGCAGCTTTTAAAAGCAGGGGCAGAAAAATATTATCTGAACTCTAATGCTAACTGAACTGGGAACTATGGACCGGAGGGTTTTAACCGCAGAGAAAATACAAGAGTTATTCGCTGAGAACGCAGAGCATACTCTGTGCACTCCATGTGTCTTCCTCTGTGACCTCCGCGGTAAAAACAATTTCTATGATTTTGCTGATGACTAATCTTTACTTCTTCCTAATTATATAAATCACCGAACTGCACTTACGAACGTGTAAAACCGCTTTCAGGTTAGAGATCATACCAACCCAAATAGCTTTTAAAAGATTCCCCTTGCCATTCCTGTATTTCTCGCTAAGCATACTTACATAAAAGCTATCAAACCACATAGGCTTAACTGCTTCCAACAAAAACCCTTTTTGCTCTAACAAAACCTGCATACTTGCAGGAGAAAAATGATACAAATGACGCGGCACATCATAAGCAGCCCAATAATTTTTATAGACGGCAGCATCGTAGCTTGTATAATTTGGAACAGCAATAATCAATCTTCCATCTCTTTTTAAAATGCGCAGGTAAGTTTGCAGGTAACCGTGCAAATCATGAACATGTTCAAGCACATGCCACATCGTAATGGCATCAAACGAATTAGTTTCAAGCTCGTGCAGTACACTAAGCTCATTTAATTTCAAAACATAAATTAATGAAGCATTGGCTCTTGCAGTGGCATCAGGTTCAAGCCCGGTAACCTTCCATCCTGCCTGTAACATTGTATGAGCAAAAGCACCGGTTCCGGCGCCAACATCAAGCACACTGCCGCTTTTAAGTTTAGTTACTTTTTGAACCAGCCTTTGCTTACTTTTTAAGGTGTGATTTCTTACAATATGGTAAAGCCGGTTAATAAAGCCCTGCTTTGTATCGCTATGAGAAACGTACTCAGCAGATTGATAGTAAGTACTGATGTTAGCCTCATCCGGAACATTTTGCGTAAACCTGAAAGTACAATTGCTACACTCCCATATTTCAAACTCCTCTTTCGAAACCGTATGATCTCTGCATTTAAAAACTTTTGTTATAGCATTACTGCCACAACACATGCATTTATTATACGTAATTTTTGAAACCATGGCAGAGGTCACAAAGAAAGTGAAAAGGCGGTTAAAAATACCTTTGTCAATGCATCTCTTTTTATTATAAATCTGTCTTTTCTTTAACTTGTCGGCGCAAAATGAATACGAAGATTTTAAGATGGGGCAATAAGATTAAACAAACCGGTTTTTATATTCCCTTCACAGTTTATTTTTTTGTTTTTGTAATTGCTGCCGCTTTTAGTTGGCGGGCATTGCATAGCGGTACGATACAGGGCGATACAGCTTTTGCAGACATCTATACTTTGCTGCTCGATGTTGCCTTTTGGTTTTGTCTTGTTATAGTTTCATTAGCGCTTCTCTCGGTTGTAGTGTCGTTCATTTTCTTTCTTTATTTTAAAAGAAAGAAAGGAATAGAATTTCGCATTGCAACCGATCTTAAAGAAAGTGAGTTGCACGATAAACAAACAGTTCGCCTGTTTATTCATCCCGTTGTAAAGCCCTTTTTTGGGTTTATAAAACTCCGGCTCTTATACGATCAAAACTACTTTTCCCAAAAGTTTTCTTTATTAGAAAGCAGCAAGCGAAAGTTTTTCAGCACCACAATTGAAGGCACTTACTACTGGCCCCTTCCGCAGATAAAAGAATATCATGTTGAAAAGGCCATTCTTTATTTTGAAGATGTTTTCCAGTTTTTTTCTATTGCGGTCGACTTGCCGGCAAAGAATAATTTCTTTACCCAGCCTGCTTCGAAAAGTGTAAAAAACTTAAAAGTTTCACCACGCAAAACAGAAGAAACCACCACGAGAATTGAAGAGCTTAGAAAAGTGGAAGGTGAACACCTGCACTATAAAAATTTCGAGAACAATGATGATGTAAGACGAATTGTATGGAAGATATATGCAAAGAATAAAGAGTTAGTGGTAAGAATTCCGGAAATCATGGATCCTTACGCTTCGCACATTTATTTATACGCGTCTTACTTCAGCCAGTTCAATACAGAAGGCAACGGACCCGTTGAAATTCCTTTTCTAAATTATTATAAAACCTTAACCTGGAGTATATATGAGAACCTGGTGAAACAAGGCTTTGAAGTGCGATATATACCCGACCAGGAAGTGGCAAAAAATAATACGGCCGACGAACAGCAATGGGTTAAATACAGCATTAGCACCAGCAAATGGCACCAGTCGAAAGACCTGAAAACGTACGTTAAAACAAACGATGCTTCGATTGTAGTTATTTCTTCGTTAAGTGATGCTGACGAGGTTAAGGATTTGATAGAAAAGCACGGCCGCGACATTACTTTTATATTTATTAAGCTAACAGAAAGTTTGTTTAAGCCAAATGTTTTTGACTGGGTTCAATGGCTGTTTGTGCAAAACCAGAAAGATGATATCGAGGTATATAAAAGATCCTGGAGCATTTCATCATTACGAATTAAGATTGCACAAAACGAAAAACGACTGGCGGAAATAGTAGAAAAATATCAAACCCCTGTGGAGTTATAAACGTCACTGCGAGGAGGAACTACAAAGGGCTCTCCTGAACCTTGTACAGATACAAATTCTTCCACCACTATAAAATAACTTCTTTAATTCTGTCCTCCTGGAGGCTCACTTGTTTTAACGGGTCAATGGCTAACCACATCAGGCATCCTGTTAGCATAACAAAAGCAACTACAAAAAGAGGATAATCAAAATTGTTTGTGGCATCAACTATTTTACCAAATATTATAGCCAGGAAGAAAGCACCCATCTGCCCAAAAAAATTCATGGCACCGGTAACAGTTCCTGCATTATTTCTACCGATGTCTGTACATACAGCATAAGATACCATTACTCCAAAAGAAAAGAAACCATTGGCTGCTATAAGACAAAAAGCAACTATATTATTTTGAGAAAGTATTGCCGCTAAAAAAATAAGCAGACCACATACACCCAGCCCGGTCATCCCAACAAACCGCCTTCCAAATCGTAAGCCTTTTCGTTTCACCAGTAAATCGCCAACAAATCCTCCTGCTAAAAAACCAATGATACCTGCAATAAACAACGTAGTAACAATGCCTTTCATTTGGTTCTCAGAAAAGTGCCTTCCTTCTAATAAGTAGACAGGCAACCACGCTACAAAAAAATAATTGGCCCACTGGCAGCAGAAATACATTAGCATTAATGCCCAAAGATTCCTGTTCCTTAAAATAATTTTCCAGTGAATGTGCTGATGACTGGTGCTAAACCTACGGTTAGTTTCTATCAGTTGTAACTCTTGTGGTGATATGTTTTTTACTTCGGAAGGGAAATTGCGAAACCACAAATAACAAGCTATTACCCATACAACGCCAATAGCAGCATTTACATAAAAAGAGGCGCGCCATCCAAAAGAAACAGCAATCGGAATAATGATAAGAGGAGCAATAGCTGAACCTATCTGCGATCCAATACCTACCCATGTTAAAGCCCGCCCAATCTCCTGTACAGGAAACCATCGTGACATTACAATCATACAATTAGGATAAGTGCCCGACTCTCCTATTCCAAATAAAAAACGAATCGCTATTAGAGATATGAGGCCCGTAGCTAAACCGGTTAGTGCAGTAAACAACGACCAGAACAAAACAATTCGAATGAAAAGAGCTTTTGGACCAATACGATCTCCCCATACTCCGGATGGAATTTCGAACATTGCATAGGCTAATGAGAAAGATGCAAGCACCCATCCGAATTGTAAGTTGTTAAGCCCGAACTCTGTCTTAATCCTAACACCTACTATCGATATGCAGATACGATCCAGATAGGTTAGTGTAGTTAATGAGCAAAGTAATGCTAACACACGAAATCGGTATGGAATTTTTTGCAGCACTTAATAAAATTTTTTCGTTCTCATTTCATCAATATTTAAAGACGACATTAACCAACCTAAGCATTGCATTAAATTTTCCATTATTTCTTATAATCTATACATAGCAAATTATTTCGCTTAAATCTGAAGTTAATAATGAACATTTGCAACTTCGTGCATTGCAAATTCTATCGAAAATACTAAAGGTTTATGGCAAAAGTGCTATTTGTAGTTGTGGTTATGATCTCCTGTTTAAAAGCAAATGCTCAAAATAATGATACGGCAAAATTGAAGGTATTCATTGATTGCAGGGCGGGATGCGATTTCAATTTTATAAAATCTGAAATAACAATTGTTGATTTTGTAATTGACAGATTAGCTGCAGATGATCACATCCTTATAACATCCCAAAGGGCAGGCAGTGGCGGTACTCAGTATCAAATGATTTCTTACGGGCAAAACCGGTATGAAGACTATAGAGATACGCTTGTTTTTACTACTAAACCTAATGCAACAGCCTCGGAAAACCGTCAAACCCTTCTGCACCATTTAATGCTTGGTATTTCTCCATTAATAGCAAAAACTTCTTTCGCTCAAAAGATTAAAATATCAATGAAAGATGAAACTGCTGCAGGTTTACCCGCTTATGAAAACATCAACAACGATAAATGGAACTTTTGGGTGTACAGGATATCTGCAAGTGGAGATGTAAGTGCTAACCGGGTATACAAAGACAATGTTTTGAGTTCAAACTTTTCTGCAGACCGTACTACAAATAAATTAAAAGCAGAGTTTAACATTAACGGAAGCCTGCGAAATTCTGTTACTACTTATGAAAGGGCCACAGATACTACTAAGTACATCGTTAAGAATACTGAGTATGGATTTCATCATAACCTTGTAAAGTCTTTCAGCCCGCATTGGAGTTATGGTTATCAAACAAATTTTTCTAACAGCACGTTCAATAACATCAAAAGAAAAATCTTCTTTGGCCCTGCCATTGAGTACAATATTTATGACTATAAAGAAGTGAACAGTCGATTTTTTGTTTTTCGGTATGGACTTGATGTAAACGATAATCATTATTACGATACTACCATTTTCAACAAGATAAAAGAAACACTTTTTGGTCATAGATTTTCCGCCGCGCTTACTTTAAATAAAAAATGGGGCACTTTCAATAGCGGCATTTTTTATCGTAACTACTTTCATAACTGGAAATTGAATAGTTTCGGTCTAACTTCAAGGGCAGACGTAAGAATAACAGGGGGGCTTTCATTTTTTATAAGAGTGAACGCAAGCGTTGTACACAACCAAATAAGCCTTGTAAGAAAAGGCGCTACAGAACAGGAGGTGCTCACGAGAAAACGTCAGCTTGCATCTAATTATAACTACAATAGTTCTTTTGGATTGACATACAGATTTGGAAGTATTCTGAACAATTTTGTAAATCCACGTTTTGAGGGATATGGTGGTTTTTAATAACTTTTATTTTAAAATCCCGCCACCTGACTTCTTCGGATTCAAGATCTCTTTATCAAGATTTAACTTTAATAAATAATCGTTATTAAAACATGCTCAAATCTGATGCAACGACTTCAAATATGTTTCACCTCCAATCATTTGTTGCGGATAGAGATTGGACAACTAGAATC
>MWYU01000708.1 GCA_002050375.1 Chitinophagales bacterium 62-2 | reverse complement strand
GTATAAGGGAACCGCGAAGTTTGAAGATTTATACTATAAGTATGCTCTTACCTCATTTAATTTGAAAGACTACACAAATGCAGAAAATCTTTTTAAAACCTTTGTTGAAACCTTTCCAAGTAGCACACATACAGAAGAGGCAGACTTTATGAGAGCTTTCAGCTTTTATAAGCAATCTCCTAAAGCCGAACTAGATCAGACAAATACAATAAAAGCAATGGGGCAGATGCAGGTATTCATAAATACGCATCCTACGTCGCCGAGGGTGGCAGAAGCAACTAAAATTATAGATGAAAGCAGGGTAAAGCTTGAGGTAAAAGATTTTAAAAACGCCCAATTGTATTATAATATGGGCTACTATAAAGCTGCCGCAATTGCTTTTGCTTCGTTAACAGATAATTACCCGGATACACAAAGCGGCGATGAATATAAATTAATGGTAATCAAATCTTATTTCTTATATGCTCAGAATAGTGTAGAAGAAAAAAGGTCAGAAAGATATGATAAGGTGTTAAGTGAGTGTATAGACTTTATGGATCGGTACCCTGAAAGTAAACTAGTTAAAACAGTTGACTCTTATAAAACACAATCTCTTAAAAATATAAATAATAAAAATGAGCAAACTAAGAAGACAGCTTAGTTCAAATACCGCAAGCGTGGTAGAAACTAAAAGTCTCGTTGATATAAAAAATAGAACTGGTAATTTATACGAGTCTATAGCTATCATAGCAAAAAGGGCGAACCAGATAAATATCACGTTAAAGGAGGAGTTGCACAATAAATTAGAGGAGTTTGCAAACCACACGGATAGCCTCGAAGAGATACATGAGAACAAAGAGCAAATTGAAATTTCAAAAGCTTACGAGCGAATGCCTAATCCCGCAATTCTTGCAACACAGGAGTTTATGGAAGAAAAAATTTACTATCGTAAAAACGATTCCGACCTTTTCAGCTAATAATAGTGTAAATATTTTTAACAGGAACGGCAGTTTAATAACTGTCGTTTTTTGTTACTTTACCTTTCATGTTACAGGGCAAAAAAATTCTTTTAGGTATTACAGGTAGCATTGCAGCCTATAAATCTATTTTTCTTGTTCGCTTATTAGTAACAAAAGGAGCTGACGTTAGGATAGTAATCACGCCCTCAGCAAAAGATTTTGTTTCGGCAATTACTTTGGCAACTTTAAGCAAAAATAAAGTTGTAATACAATTAGCCGATGAAGACACATGGGCTAACCATGTTATGCTTGGTCGTTGGGCTGATGTTATGCTTATTGCTCCGCTAAGTTGTAACAGCCTTGCAAAAATGGCTCATGGGATTTGTGATAATTTATTATTAGCGTGTTATTTATCAGCTACCTGCCCGGTAGTAGTAGCGCCTGCTATGGATGAAGATATGTGGCATCACCCGACCGCAAAGAAAAATATAGAATTGCTTAAGACCTTTGGAAATTCAGTAATCCCGGTTGCAAAAGGCGAGCTTGCCAGTGGATTATTTGGCGAAGGAAGAATGGCTGAGCCTGAAGAGATTGTAACCTACCTGGAGGAAAGATATTTTAGAAAAAACGATTTAATTGGTAAAAAAGCATTGGTTACTGCCGGCCCTACTTACGAAGCCATTGACCCCGTAAGATTTATCGGAAACCACTCAAGCGGAAAAATGGGAATAGCCCTTGCAGAAGCTTTATACATGCATGGGGCTGAGGTTGAGCTTGTTTGTGGCGCTATAAACACAACAATAATTTACAGAGGGATAAATGTTACACACGTTACTACTGCTGAAGAAATGTATAGTGCTTGTGTGTCTTATTTTCCGGCATCAGATATTGCAATAATGACGGCCGCAGTAGCAGATTATAAGCCTGCCATAGCTGCACCGCAAAAAATAAAAAAAACAGAAGATTCTTTTAAATTAGAGCTGGTAAAAACTAAAGACATTCTAAAGGCTTTGGGTTCACTTAAAAAAGATAAGCAACTACTTGTGGGTTTTGCGTTGGAGACAAATAATGAAAAAGAGAACACATTAAAAAAATTGAAGGAAAAGAATGCAGATATGATTGTGTTAAACAGTATGAATGATGCAGAAGCCGGCTTTGGAAAGGAAACTAATAAAGTAACTATTTTTGATAAAGCTATGATAGAATATTCTTTTGAAGTAAAAAGCAAAAAATTAGTTGCAAAAGATATTGTTGACCTTCTTATAAAAAAAGTAAATGATGAAGCGTAGTTTATTGCTGATAATTATAGTTACTGTTTTTAATGTAACTAATCATGCGCAGGAGTTTCAAAGTAAAGTAACTGTAGTTGCCAGCCGAGTTCCTACATCGGTAGACAAAAAATTATTTCAAACATTACAAACGCAGCTTACTAATTTTATTAATAACCGTAAATGGACAAGCGATGCTTTTCAACCGGCAGAAAAGATTGAGTGCAGCTTTTTATTAAATATTGATAAAGTAGTAGAAACGAATGTATATCGGGCAAGCTTAACAATTCAGGCGGCAAGGCCTGTTTACAATTCATCGTATGCTACTGCACTCATAAATTTTCAGGATGCCGATGTTACGTTCCGTTATGTAGAGTACCAGCCGGTGGAATTCAACGAAAACCGTGTTCAAGGATCTGATGCTTTAGCAAGCAACCTCACAGCTACCATCGCTTATTATGTATATACTATTCTGGGGTTAGACTACGACTCTTTTGGCGCTAAGGGCGGTGATATGTTTTTTCAAAAGGCACAAAATATTGTAAACAATGCACCTGAAGGCCGCGATATCAGTGGATGGAAAGCATTTGACGGATTACGTAACAGGTACTGGCTGATGGAGAATTTATTAAACACCCGCTATAACGTTGTGCATGATGTAATGTACACCTACTACCGGCAGGGGTTGGATAAAATGTACGAAAATGAAGCAACAGCACGTCAACAAATATTAGGCTCTCTAATTTTATTACAGGGATTGAACCAGGAGAACCCTAACACCATGATCGTTCAGTTCTTTATGCAGGGGAAATCGCCGGAGCTGATTAAAATATTTAAAAAAGCTCCCCCTCCCGATAAAGCAAGAGCCGTGGAACTGCTGCAAAAATTAGATGTGACAAACGCATCTAAATATAAACAGGAGATATAATGAAAGCCGCTTCTTTCTTTTTAATGGTATTTATCCTCATCGCTTGTTCTTCCAGCCCTGTTCCAAAAGGTATCATACCTCCTAATCAAATGCCGAAAGTTCTTTTCGATCTTATCAAGGCCGATGAATTTCTTACCAATTTTGCAGTAAAAGACTCGACTATAAATTTCAAAACCAGGCGCATTTCTTTGTACGAACATGTATTTACTATTCACCATATAAGTAAAGAAGATTTTTATAAAAGCTACAGGTATTATCAACAACATCCTGATAAAAACAAGGTTCTTTTTGATTCTTTATATGCTGTAGTTAACCGAAAAAAAATTGAGGAGATCAAGCCAAAAATTGTAAAACCGATGGATCTTACTAAGCCACCTATAATTACCCCTAAATAATAACAAGTTTATCAGTTTGTCCCCTGCTTACATCGTAAAGGAATCCTTCATATAACTACGCAATTATTGCGTAGCAATACAATCAGGGGTGGTTAAACTGCACTCATAATCCTAACTTAGCCTTATGAACAAAGTTGTAAAAAATGCAGATGAAGCCATCAAGGATATTACAGATGGCTCTACTCTTATGCTCGGTGGTTTTGGCCTATGTGGTATTCCTGAAAACTGTATAAGTGCTTTGGTAAAGAAGAATGTTAAGCAACTTACCTGTATCTCTAATAATGCAGGTGTAGATGATTTTGGCCTTGGCCTTTTACTGCATACCAAACAAATTAAAAAAATGATGAGCAGTTATGTAGGCGAGAATGCAGAATTTGAAAGACAACTGCTTAGCGGAGAGTTAGAAGTAGACCTTATACCACAGGGAACACTCGCTACCAGAATACAAATGGCGGGTATGGGTATTCCTGCTTTTTATACACCTGCAGGTTTTGGAACCGAAGTAGCAACAGGCAAAGAAGTGAGAGAGTTTAACGGTAAAATGCATATTATGGAAAATTCCCTGCATGCAGATTTTGCCATTGTAAAAGCATGGAAAGGCGATGCACTTGGTAACCTCGTTTTTCGTAAAACAACCCGGAATTTTTCAACATCTATGGCTAAAGCAGGAGATGTTACCATTGCCGAAGTTGAGCAGTTAGTGCAGGTAGGCGAGTTGGAGGCCGATGAAGTACACGTAGCAGGAATTTATGTGCATCACATTTTTCAAGGTAGTAATTATGAGAAAAGAATTGAGCGAAGAACTGTTCAGTTAAAACATCAATAAATCAATAACAATGTTTATTTCTACAGGTTATTTAGGAATTCAATATGGAGTAGATAATAAGATTGCAAAATTCTTTGTTGACCGCGAGCCACCCCCAAACAATCTCTACTGGAGGGATAAATATTTGTACTTGAGCCCTTCTCCCGGTTACCTGTTTATACCATTAATAGCCGACCTTCTATTTAAGCTCGGCATCAACAGGCAGGAGTTACTCTCCGACGAATTTATCCATTGCCTCGAACAAACAGGACATATTGGTGCATTGGAAGAAACAAAACAAATAAGCAAGGCTCAGGCAATAGAAAATTGTACCGCCGTAGCGAGAGAGAACTGCAGAAATGAAGATTGGTTAAACCACGTGATGGATTATTTCAACGGCACCCCGGATAATTTATTTATGGGCATCGCTACGCCTTTTAAAGCTTTACACCGCGGCGATGTTTTTCTTTTTTCTTTATCTGCTTTAGATTTTCCTAATGAGTTATTTCAAAAAATTGCCCAGTACTGGTTTGCTCTTATCAGTACATTATTACTGCTTGATGATGCAGAAGATATAGACGATGATAAGGCGAATAACGAAGAGAATGCGTTTTTAGAAAGCGGGTTAGATAAGGAAGGAATTGAGAGGGTTAAACAACTTGTTGCACATAATCTGCGAATGATCGCCTCAATAAATTCAATGATGTCAATGAAGTTAGATAATCAATTTAAAGAACTGATAAAAAAACCATACATAAGTCCACTAATAAATCAATAAAATGCCTTTAGATAAATATGGAATTGCGAAACGGATTGCCCGGGAATTAAAGGAAGGCATGTATGTAAACTTAGGCATCGGCATTCCAACGCTGGTAAGTAATTATATTCCTGCAGGTATGACTGTTATTTTTCAAAGCGAGAATGGCATTTTAGGGATGGGACCGTATCCTGCAGAAGAGGAAATAGATGCAGATTTAATCAATGCAGGAAAAGAAACTGTAACCGTGATACCTGGAGGGGCTTTTTTTGACAGCGCTGAAAGTTTTGGAATGATCCGCGCCGGCAAGGTTGATCTTACAGTTCTCGGCGCAATGGAGGTAAGCGAAAACGGAGACATAGCGAACTGGAAAATTCCGGGAAAGATGGTAAAAGGCATGGGCGGAGCAATGGACCTGGTAGCAAGTGCAAAAAATATAATTGTTGCAATGCAACATACAAACCCAAAAGGCGAAAGTAAACTATTACACCAGTGTACTTTGCCACTTACAGGCGTGGGTTGCGTAAAAAAGATTGTAACCGAACTCGCTGTTCTTGATGTTACATCAAATGGTTTTCTACTGCTCGAGAAAGCTCCGGGTGTAAGCATTGAGGAAATCAAAGCTAAAACTTTAGGAAAGCTTATAGTGCCGGATTATGTGCCGGATATGTCGTTATAATGCTCCGCACCTTCTTTAGATTTTTCTAACTTAATCTTTATGTGCCATAGCTGGTTTATGTTTAAGCCATCTTAAAATTTCATTACTGTTCATACAGGCAAACATAAACCTTCCTTACTTTACTAATTCAGATGCATTTCTGCAATCGTTAAGTATTATAAGTAAGTGGAGAGAAGCTTTTAAAACTGTTCCTCGTGTGTACTCTTCTTTGCGTTCAATGTTGTAAAGAGGATAACCACAAAGGAAAACTATAGTTTAACCACCAGGAACACAAGGTTGAATTGTAGAAAAAAAATAATAGACAGCTTTTAAATTTCTGAAACTATTTCTTTCTAAAGACCAGACTCTCAATTATGCCATTAAAATGCTGGCATAATTTTACCGCTATTTCGCACCATGAAAGGAAGGAGTAAGTTTTTTCTAATACTGGTTTTAGGAATGCTGTCCGCTATCGGCCCGTTTTCTATTGATATGTATTTACCCGGTTTCCCGGCCATAGCTAAAGACCTTAATACAACGGTAGCACACGTTTCACTCTCGCTATCAAGCTTTTTTATCGGTATTTCGGCGGGGCAATTATTGTATGGTCCTTTGTTAGATCGCTTCGGTCGAAAGAAACCATTATATGCCGGTTTAACTGCATACCTGCTTACCTCCATGGCCTGTGTTTTCATCACCTCTGCCGACGCTCTTATATGGTTACGCTTATTACAGGCACTTGGGGGTTGTGCAGGAATGGTAGCTTCAAGGGCATTGGTAAGAGACTTGTTTCCGGTGGAGGAAAGTGCTAAAGTATTTTCGTTGTTAATGTTAGTGGTGGGCGTATCTCCTATCATTGCTCCAACATTAGGCGGCTACATCACCGCATCTATCGGTTGGAAGTACATTTTCGTCGCGCTTGGCATCATGGCTGCATTTATATTAATAGCGGTATATGTTGGATTACCTGAAGGCAGAAAGCCCGATACCGCCTTGTCTTTAAAACCGCCGGCAATCATTGCCAATTTTCTAAGTGTGCTAAAAGAGCCGCAGTTCCATACCTATGCTTTAACAGGGTCGTTCGCAGCAGCAGGATTATATGCATACATAGCCGGCTCACCATATGTATTTATGGAAATTTTTAATGTGACCGAAAAACAATTCGGATGGATATTTGCCTTAGTTGCAATGGGGTTAATTGCCTCAAGCCAGGTTAACAGTTTTTTATTAAGAACTCATAAAAGCGGGCAAATCATTAAAGTAGCGCTTTTATGCCAAACCATTACAGGCATAGCGCTTTTTGCGGGCAGCGCTCTTGGTTTGTTAGGAGTGCTAAGTACTATTTCCCTGATCTTTATTTTTTTGTGCTGCCAGGGATTTACTTTTCCAAATACATCGGCCTTGTCGCTGGCGCCTTTCAGCAAAAATGCCGGTAGTGCATCTGCTTTATTAGGGTGTATTCAAATGGCAATTGGAGCTGCAACCTCGGCCCTTGTCAGTTTCTTAAGTAACCATACAGCTTTACCTATGACGGGTGTTATGGCCTCTTGTGCTATAATAAGCTTTATCATTGTTATGGCGGGAAGCAGAATGATTGTAAAGAGAGCATCGCTTGAACAGACAGAAGAAGAAGCTGCTGAAATGATTATGACATCGTAGGGAACTTATACGTAATTGCAGATCAACTATTCAATCATGAACAAATTTTCCATTGATTATCCTGAATATCACATAGCGGGACAATTGCAATTACACTTTCCCAGAACTGGTAACTATTCTGTAAGCATTCCCATGAGCAGACAACAAAAGTATTATGACCTTTTGCTTTACAACGGAAACAACAAGAAATGTTTAACCGTCCAGGTAAAATCTTCAAGGACATATGTAAAAACCAACATTGAAGACGGCAACCTGACAGACTATAACTATTATGCTTGGCTAAACAATTTTCAACGTACAAATGTCTTTACAGACTTTTATTTTATTTTCATTTCCTATCCATTGTTTGACAAACAAACCTTTAGACCTAGGACAGCGTCAGGCGTAAAGATTTTAGTGTTTGACAATAGTGAAATGAGTAATCTTTTCGCAAGTATCAGACCGACAAGGTCAGGTAGTCAAGACAGGTTTTTTGGCTTTGGTTTCAATATTGACGACGATAGAATTTGGGGGACAAGAGGATTTAATCAAAGCCCAAAACAGGAATTTACAGGTAACTTGTATGAAATTAAAGTAACTGCTTTGCGACAAGCTATATCGTGAGGAACAGCAGGTAAACGAGCTTGTAATTCTATTATACAGCAGTGCCAAAATTTCTCGCTCTAACTTGTACCCGAAACTTTTTGGGAAAACCATATGCCTTTGTTCTGTCGTCAATAGCCTCCTTGCTATAAACTTACTTCTACACTAATTATCTATATTGCAATCCACTAACTTTTACCATATGCGATTTACTTTTTTGTTTTTGTTGCTGTTATCTTCTGTTTGCGGTATTGCCCAATCTTATTATATGTTTATTGGCACGTACACAAGTAAGGGAAGCAAGGGAATTTATGTTTATAAATTTGATGCCTCTACAGGTAAAGCTGAATGGTTAAGTAATACTGATAGTATAGTTAATCCGTCTTATTTAGCTATCGCTCCTAATAAAAAAAGCATTTATGCAGTAACTGAAACGGCCACCAATAATACAGGAAGTATAAGTGCGTTTTCTTTTGATCGCTTAACCGGCAAACTTACTTTCATAAATAAACAATCAAGTGGCGGGGCTAATCCTTGTTATGTTACGGTAAACAATACTAATAAATGGGTGGTAACAGGAAATTATACCGGCGGAAATTTATCTGCTCTTCCTGTAAATGCAGATGGAAGCCTGCAACCTCTTAGCCAGTTAATACAACATACAGGTGCGGGAGTTAATAAACAACGACAGGAAAAAGCACATGTACATTCTACTGTTTTTTCTCCTGATCAAAAGTATTTGTTCACGCCCGATTTGGGTGAGGATAAAGTGTATATCTATAAATTCAATACAGCATCTCCAAAACCTTTAACACCTGCCGCGCCTCCATTTCAGGCAAGCGAACCCGGCAGCGGACCGAGACATTTTACTTTTCATCCCAATAACAAATTCGCTTATTTAATTGAAGAAATGAGTGGCACTGTTGTAGCCTATAAATACAATGATGGAAAGCTGAGTCTTGTACAACGCATTATTACTCACCCATCAGATTTTAAGGGTGTTATCGGCAGTGCAGATATTCACGTTTCACCGGATGGTAAGTTTTTATACGCTTCTAATCGTGGGGACGAAAACACCATTACTATTTTCTCCATCGACAACAACTCCGGAAAACTAACACTGAAAGGTTATCAGTCAACAATGGGACAAACACCGAGGAATTTTAATATTGATCCTTCAGGCAATTATCTGCTGGTAGCAAACCAGGCTACTGACAATATCGTTATTTTTAAAAGAGACAAACAAACAGGTTTATTGCATGAAACAGGTGAGCAGATCAAAGTACCTACTCCTGTTTGCATACAAATGATGAAATGAATCTAACAATATCTATGTCGTATAAAATTACCCCTGCAGTTATTGAAGATATACCTGCGCTTGTAAGCCTTGTTAACAGAGCTTACCGGGGTGAAGCATCAAAGAAAGGCTGGACGACAGAAGCTGATCTGTTAGATGGAATACGAACGGATGAAGCTTCTTTATACATAATAATTAATAAACCATCTGCTGTAATCTTTAAGTATTTGAATGAGAAAAACGAGATAACAGGATGTGTTTACCTCGAAAAAAATAAAGATGAATTGTATTTGGGAATGTTGTCGGTTTCGCCGGAAGCACAAGCGCAAGGTATAGGGAAACAATTAATGAAAGCTTCAGAAGATTATGCGCAGCATCACAAGTTAAAAGCTGTGGTTATGACCGTAATTTCTGTTAGAACTGAATTAATTGAATGGTATGAACGACGTGGATATAAACCAACCGGCCAAATAAAACCTTTCCCAAACGACAAGAAGTCCGGCGTTCCTGCTCAACCTTTACAGTTTGTTGTAATGAAAAAGTTATTGAAACAATAAACCTTTTAATACTCCTTCCTCCCTTCAAGATTTTTCCATTTTTCAAATATGGCCAGGGCATCTTTATGGGGAGCATGAATAAATTCAATCTGTCTCTCATCCCGGCACTTATCAATCTCATCGTAAATAAACTGATCGTCGAAGTTAATAGCCGCGGCATCTTGTTTAGTATTGGCAAAAATAACCCTGTTAGGTCTTGCCCAATAAATAGCGCCAAGGCACATGGGGCAAGGCTCGCAACTCGTATAAATATCACAACCTGTTAACTGGTAAGTTGCCAACCTTTTACAGGCATCTCGAATAGCTGCTATTTCAGCATGTGCGGTAGGGTCGTTTGTTGTGGTTACCTGGTTATAACCTTCACCTACAATTGCACCATCTTTTACAATTACACAGCCAAAGGGTCCTCCATGTAAACCGGTCATCCCTCTGTCTGACAGTTCTATTGCCCGCTCTAAAAATTTTTGCTCATCACTGCTAATTGGCATGTTTGTTACAATAAGTTCTGTTTGTTTTAGAAGAGATGTAATCCTTTTCGAAGTTATTCAATTTAAAGGTAAGGCTTCGGTGTTCACTATAATTGCTAAATAAGCATTCAAAGCCGAAGGATGGAAAGCATTGTCTAAAGCAACTACTTAACTCTATAATCACTACTTTAATAAACACTTAAAATAATATCATGGATCAAAAAATCATTAATCTTTACGATGAATACACACATGCACCTTTATCGAGGGAAGTGTTTCTTAAGCGGCTTGTGAGATAACAGGCAGTCTTGCATTGGCGATAACAATTCTTCCCTCGCTGGAAGGCACTTATGCCCAAGCTGCTACTATAATACCCGATGAAACATTACCTACTGAACGTGTTACTTATCCCGGTGCTGCCCCCGATATGAAAGCGCTTATGTTGCTCGTTCTAAAAAGGATGGCAATTACCCAGCGGTAGTAGTTATACATGAAAACCGCGATTAAATGCTCATATCGAAGATGTAACGAGGAGGGCAGCATTGGCCGGCTATCTTGCCATTGCACTTGATGCCCTCTCTCCTTTTGGCGGAACGCCCGCAACTGAAGATGAAGGCCATGCAATGTTTGGAAAGTTGGATGCCCGGCAAAACCTTACCAATTTTATTAAGGCGCTTGATTACTTAAAAAGCCGTAAAAGATTGCACCGGTAAGTTAGGGGGTGTAGGTTTTTGCTGGCGGAGCTTTGGCTAATCAGCTTGCAGTATATGTTCCCGATCTAAAAGCCGCTGTTGCTTTTTATAGCCGCCAGCCTGAACCTGCCAATGTGCCTAAAATTAAAGGGGCCTACTGCCCGTTATAATGAAGCTGCTGCAAAACTTGCCTGAAAAGAACACTTGATTTTTATGCAAAGTATCTGAAGTAGGTTCGGTAAAATATTTTAAAATTGGGTAAGAGCAAATCGAATTCTGTTTATTGTCTCTTCTTTGCCTATCAGTGCTGCAATATCAAATACTGCGGGACCAAACTTTTCGCCTACAAGCATTATTCTGAAAGGTAATTGCAGCTCACCTATTTTGATGTTCTTCTCTGCTGCAGTTTGTTTAAAAATAGCTTCAATATCTGCCGTATTCCATTCTTCCAATACGGTAAATTTTTCTGAAAGAATATCGAAGAACATTGCTTTGTCCTCGTTCCATTTTGGTTTTACCGAAGCAAGATCTAAAGTTCGGGGGGCTTTAAAAAAGAAGGATGCCTGGTGAACAAAGTCAGTCAGTAAAGTACATCGGTCTTTCACTAATTCTAACACTCTTTCAAACTTGCTCTCATCTTCAATAATAATTCCGTTGGCTTCAAACAAACGTTCAACCTGTAACTTGTAACTCGAAACCGGTGCCTTCTTTATCCATTCATGATTGAACCACTTCGCTTTTTCAAAATCAAACTTTGCCCCGCTCTTATGAACTTTTTCTAATGAAAATCTTTCGATCAGTTCTTCAATAGAAAATATTTCCTGTTCTGTACCATCATTCCAGCCTAAAACCGCAAGCATATTCACAAAAGCTTCGGGTAGAAAGCCTAATTCCCTAAATCCTTTTGTAATCTCATTTGTTCTGGGATCTGTCCAGTTCATTGCAAAAACAGGAAAACCTAACCTGTCTCCATCTCTCTTACTTAATTTTCCGTGGCCATCGGGCTTCATTATCAAAGGGAGGTGAGCCCATTGCGGCATGTCGTCACTCCATCCTAAATATTTCCATAGTAAGATATGAACGGGTGCACTTGGCAGCCATTCTTCGCCACGAAAAGCATGTGTAATCTTCATCAGGTAATCATCCACTACCACAGCAAGATGATAGGTAGGCATTCCATCTGCTTTCAGCAAAACTTTATCATCCGTCAGCGATGAGTTAAAGCTTACTTCGCCGCGTATCATATCTGTAAATGATACCATGTCATTATCGGGCATCTTTACGCGTACAACATGTGGTGTTCCTTCACTTAATAAACTCTTCACTTCATCAGCAGTAAGCGTAAGTGAGTTGCGCATTTGTTGCCGGATTACATAATTATACTGTGGCGAAGGGTTTTCTTCCGTTTTAAATTTTGCCCGCATCTCATCCAACTCTGCAGGTGTATCAAAAGCATAGTACGCCTGCCCCTGCTTAACCAGTTGCTCTGCATATTGCCGGTACGTTTCTTTTCTTTCACTTTGCCGGTACGGGCCATGTTCTCCGCCATGTAAGGGGCTTTCATCCGGCTGCAGATCGCACCACTTTAAGCAATCCTGAATGTATTCTTCAGCACCTGCAACGTAACGTGTTTGGTCGGTATCCTCAATTCTTAAAATAAAGGTTCCGCCATGCTGCTTTGCAAACAAATAGTTATATAATACTGTTCGTACGCCACCTAAGTGCAGGCCACCTGTTGGGGATGGAGCAAAACGTACTCTAACTTTTTTTTCCATAAGAGTGCAAAGATAACTTTCGCATATACATCAATTACCTGCAAAAGGAGGAAGTGTACTTATAAAACATTTCAGGTAGAACGTGTCGTTAAACAATCCGTTTTTTTATCTTCTTTTGCACTATGTACTTTGTAAAAACACCATGGTGGTTAAGGAGTGTTTATCCTTCGCTCACATGGAAAATTCCTACTAAAGAAAATCAAGTATTTCTAACTTTTGATGATGGGCCACATAAAACTATAACACCTTTTGTGCTTAATACATTAAAAAAATATAATGCTAAAGCAACATTTTTCTGTATTGGGAAAAATGTAGAAAGTAACCCGGCAATAGTTAAGCAGATTTTGAATGAAGGACATAGTATAGGTAATCATACATATAACCATTTAAATGGTTGGAAGACCAACAATGAGGTTTATTTGAAAGATGTAATGAAAGCTAAAGAGGTTATTCATAGTAAGCTTTTTCGTCCACCCTATGGCAGAATACGCAGATACCAGATACAGCATATACAGAAGTCGTTCGACATAATTATGTGGGGTGTTTTAAGCGGTGATTTTGATGTAAGCCTTTCGCCGCAACAATGTTTGCAGTATGTTGTAGAGAATACGAAACCAGGTTCAGTTGTTGTTTTTCATGATAGCGAAAAAGCGTTTTCAAGACTTGAATATGTGTTGCCAAAAGCCCTGCAGTATTTCCATGAAAAAGGATGGAAGTGTAAGCAGATAGAGTTTGCCTGACAGTAAAACAAGACAAAACCGGAATTTTTATAAGTTTAGCAAGATTTCGTTATGAGATTAATAGATACCCATTGTCATTTATACTTAAAAGAATTTGAGAGCGACCTGCCTGCCGTTATGCAGAGAGCAAAAAATGCAGGCGTAGAAAAGTTTTGTCTTCCGGCGATAGATAGTGAAGTGATAGATGATATGCTAAAACTGGAAGAACTTTGCCCTGAAAAAGTTTTTTTGATGATGGGGTTGCATCCAGGTTCGGTGAAAGAATATTATAAAGATGAACTAAAGATTGTTGAGGATTATTTACACAAAAGAAAGTTTATTGCAGTGGGAGAAATAGGTTTGGATTTTTATTGGGACACAACTTATACAAATCAACAACTCGATGCTTTCAATAAGCAAATGGAAGCAGCTCTTTCGTATAATCTGCCAGTCGTAATCCATACCAGAAATGCGATGAAAGAAACTATTGATGCAGTAAGACCCTTTTCTGCAAAAGGACTTCGGGGCATCTTCCATTGTTTTGGCGATAGTAATGAAACAGCAAAACAAATAATAAGTATGGGTTTTTTATTAGGCATTGGAGGTGTGCTTACTTATAAAAATGCAAATCTCGCTGAAGCTTTAAAAGACATAGATCTAAAGCATATCGTTTTAGAAACTGACGCGCCTTATCTAAGTCCTATGCCCTACAGAGGTAAGAGAAATGAAAGCAGTTACCTCGTTGAAGTTGCTAAAAAATTAGCGGAAATAAACAATTTACCGGTTGAAGAAGTAGCTCGAATAACTACTTACAATGCAGAAAAAATATTCAATTGCTAATTTTCAAATCTTATTTTTGCAGCCCTTATAAATGGAGACTTGTCCGAGTGGTTGAAGGAGCACGCCTGGAAAGTGTGTATACTCGAAAGGGTATCGAGGGTTCGAATCCCTCAGTCTCCGCTGATAATCAATAAAAGAGTAATAAAAGCCCGTAAAATGTAGGTTTTACGGGCTTTTTTGTTGTTTTCCCCTCCAAATCATATCAAATAATATC
>MWYU01000041.1 GCA_002050375.1 Chitinophagales bacterium 62-2 | reverse complement strand
TTTCAAGGTTCATCCTAATATCGCCGGCATCATAAACAAACAGTACACTAATAGCAGCACAAAGCATAAAAAATCCGGCAAGTACAATGGCGTAAATAGGCTGTCCGTTATAAAGATGTTTTACTATCCATCCCCCCAACAACCCGTTTACAATTTGCGGAAGGGTAATAAAAAAATTAAAAATTCCCATATAAATACCAAGTTTACCGGCAGGTATTGAACCGGAAAGAATAACATAAGGCATTGCAAGAATACTAGCCCATGCAAGCCCCACCCCTATCATTGAATATTTGAGCAGTTCGGGATCTTTGATAAAGTAGATAGAGATCAAGCCCACTCCACCGGCAATTAAAGAAATAGCGTGAGTTGCCTTACGTCCTATATATTTTGCAACAACAGGTAGCAAAAGCGCATAAATCATAGCAACAAAATTGTAAACACCAAAGGCAGTACCTACTTTATTACCTGCTTCATTGTATTCAACACTTTTTGAATAATCTCCTGATAATCCAACTACGTGAGTTGCTACTGCATCTGTTGTAAATACCCACATGCTAAACAAAGCAAACCACGAGAAGAATTGTACCAACCCTAATTGCTTCATCGTCTTCGGCATCTTTCCAAAATCTTTGAATATTTCAGAAAGCCCGGCCTTTTCATGTCCTGAAGTTTTTCCGTGGTACTTTTCATATTCTTTGGGGGGATATTCTTTTGAAAAGAAAACAGTAACCAGGATGGCTGCGACAAAAACAGCGGCTCCGATATAAAATGAGTATTTAATATTGTCAGCAACATCATTTTCTTTTGTTACCATACTAAAGCCACTATTACCTAAAATTTCGGGTAATGCAGAACCAACTACAGCACCCAGGCCTATTAAAAAAGTTTGGATAGAAAACCCTAAAGTTCTTTGCTTTTCGGCAAGATTATCGGCAACTAAAGCACGGAAGGGTTCCATTGCCACATTAAGGACTATCAAAAACAACAACATAATCCTCGTTAAAGGAACATCATTAATCATGTAATTTCGAAAAAATAAAATCTCATCAATTGCTATGGCTTTATTAACTCCTACCCGGGAAGAAACAACATCTATTCTTCCCAAACCCCGCTTATCATTATTC
>MWYU01000064.1 GCA_002050375.1 Chitinophagales bacterium 62-2 | reverse complement strand
AAACTGGATTAGTAAGAGCTTGCATAGTTCGGTCTGCTTTTCGCACTTCGGCGCGAATGTATTGTATGCCTGGGCGAGCAATTTTATACTTTAAAACTGACTTTCCGTTTACATTTTGAAACGTATGTTCAATACCCTTATTAGAAATTAGAATAACCATACTGCTGTCGGAAATTCCTCTGACGTTAAACAAAATTGAAAGCTTATTTCTTTTATTACCAAAAAGTGTGTCGCCAATTGCTGCTGAATGTTTTGAATGTACCGGACTAACTACCAAACCTAAAGATATGTTTGAGTTTTCAGCGATATAACACCGGCCTTTTCGTATTCCATCAATGATAGCATTACGATTAAGCCCTTCGGCATAAACAACTGTTTGAGGATGAGCAATTATATTTTTACTGTCAGGTTTATGTGAATCACTTGCACCTATAGCCGTTTTCACCAGGCCTTTTTTAAGCATACCATTCCACCATACAACAGCGTTCTCATCAAAATCTTCCCAGGTACCATTCCATACTTCTATGGCATCAAAGCCTTCTACAGGAAACCTGAAATCAACAATGGTATCCTTTTCATAATAAGGGTGATTAATAACACATAATCCTCCTGCAAGCCTTACCTGCTCCTGGTACTTATTCACTAAACCCGACGCTGCATCATAACGCCATTCTATCCATGTATCAGGATTTATACCGATAGCATTCCAATGATTTTCCTGGAAGGGAGTAATTTCCTCTCCGTTTAAAATCAGAATAGAACTGTCATCATATCTTCCCCAGGTAAGGTTAGCTGCGTTGGTATTGTGATTGCTCGGAATCATAAAATCAAGACCTGCAGATTTGCTGTATGCTACAAGTTCCGCCTGCGTGTAAACACCATCAGAGTTTACATCGTGCATGTGCAAATCTCCGCGGTACCAGCCTTTCTTATCATTAATCCATTGGCGTGAAGGCTTTGCAATAAAGCTTTTAAGCGGACTTCCTGTTTTTTCGAGGCTTACTTTTAGTTGCCAATCATAACCATCTTTTTTAATGCTTGTAGGCACAAGCATAACGTTCCATATACCCTTGTTAACGGGGCCGGGTATATAACTCGGAGTAGCTTCTTCTTTTGTAACATGTACCTGTTTGCTGCTTACACCACCTGCC
>MWYU01000608.1 GCA_002050375.1 Chitinophagales bacterium 62-2 | reverse complement strand
GCGTTACCGTTGCAGTGAAGTAGAAACGCTTAAACCCTTACCAGTACTGCATTTTAAGGCATAAAAAAACCACCTAAAAAAGGTGGTGTTGTGCCCGGGACTGGAATCGAACCAGCACATCCTTGCGAATGGCAGATTTTGAGTCTGCTGCGTCTACCAATTCCGCCACCCGGGCTAATATAAATCATTAGCTCACTAAGTCATTGAGGAAGAAAAAATCTTATGACTATTTGACTACCTGACTTACTGACTCAATGACTTCAAATCAGGGCTGCAATATTAAGTTATGATTACATAGTAGCCAAAATCCTATCCAGGTATTTTTTCTTGAAATAATATTCCTTTAAAGATTGCAGATCTTTAGGTTCTACTGTTTTATCATTATATGTTTTTATGAGTGTTTCTACAGGCTCATAAATTTGCTGTTGTAATTCAGCAATTAATGATTTTGTTCTTGATAGTAGCGCTTCATCACCTTCCATTTTCGCTTCGGTTAATTCCTCGTTCAATTCCATTACTTCCATTAAAAAATAAGGAGGAAGCTGAAATTTTTCTTCTTCAAGCAGCAAACCTTTTTGCTGCAGTACATACTTTATAGTTTCATCTGTATTAAGGAAAGTTTTATATGCTTTGTTTACAAGAGATGATTTTTCCAGGGCTTCAGCTTGTTCGAAATCAGTCTCCTGTGTATAAAAATCAGGATGGTATTTACGACTCAGTTCATAAAACTTTTGCTTCAGTTCTTGCTGGTTCGGTTGCAATGAAACAGGTATATTAAAGAGTTCAAAATAATTCATTTACAATATGGTTTAATAAAGAGCGTAAAGGTAGGTTGAATGATAAACCAAAATAAAAGATAACAGGTTGGGTTAGTGAAGTTCAACTATAGTAAGTGCTGCAATTGTTACGAAAGAAAAATTAATTTCGAAGAAACATACTCTATGTTTTCAATCGGATTAATAAGAGAAGGTAAAATTCCTGCTGACAACCGGGTAGCTTTAACGCCTTTACAATGCAAGTGGATACATGAAAATTTTACAGAGGTAAAGGTGGTGGTGCAACCAAGTTCTCTTCGTTGCTTTAGTAACGGCGAGTTTAAAAAAGCAGGAGTTGAATTAAAGGAGGATATAACTGATTGTGATTTGTTGCTGGGTATAAAAGAAGTTCCGGTAAGCGAATTGATAACAGGCAAGCGTTATATGTTTTTTTCTCATGTGAAAAAACAGCAGCCCCACAATCAGAAACTATTGCAGGCAATTATCGAAAAACATATTACCCTTATTGATTTTGAATGCCTCGAGCATGAGGACGGGCAGCGCATCTTAGGGTTTGGTTTTTTTGCAGGTATTGTTGGTGCTCATAACGGAATGATGGCCTATGGAAAAAAAACCGGCGCCTATGAATTGTGCAGGGTTACGGAATGTAAAAGTTATCGCTACCTGATGGAAACTTACTTTGGACTGAAGCTGCCTAACATTAAAGTTGCAGTAACCGGGAGCGGCCGCGTAGCCAGTGGCGTTTTAGAAATAATGAATCTTTTAGGCATTATAGAAGTAGAAGCAGACGAGTTTTTAAAAAGAGAGTTTACTTATCCTGTATATGTGCATTTAAAAGGCCATGACCTGTACGAACATAAAGTCAGTGGCAAATACAACCGCGAAGATTTTCATTTGCATAGTAATCAGTACAGGGGTAAGTTTCCCGGTTACGTTGCTCACACAGATATTTTAATGAATGGAATTTATTGGGACAAGAATGTTCCCGCCTTGTTTACATGGCAGGATATGCTAAAGTCAAATTTTAGAATTGCTACTATTGCGGATATAAGTGATGACAAAGAAGGTGGCGTGCCTTGTAATTTGGGTGATGCCACTATTGAAAATCCGGTATATGGTATTGATCCGGTTAGCCGGCAGATAATAGATCCGTATCAGGAAACAGGAGTTGATGTAATGGCAGTAAGCAACCTGCCAAACGAATTACCAAGAGACGCCAGCAACTACTTTGGTGAGCAGGTGATAAAGTATGTACTGGATGATATTAGAAAAGGCACCTCACCTGTAATTGAGCGGGCAACAATGGTTAAAAATGGAAAGCTGACAGAGAGGTTCAAGTACCTTGAAAATTACGCTTTGGGAGGGAAAGCGGTGTAAGGGAGAAGGCGAAAGGCTGAAGGCAAATTTAGGAATCAGATATGCAGGTAATAATCTTTTAAAAGATTATTAAAGCATGCAGTATATTGATTGTCGTAATCTTTAATGCATATCGCTTCACAATTTTGTTGCCCCGAAATTT
Source organism: Chitinophagales bacterium 62-2 (assembly GCA_002050375.1). Classification (GTDB taxonomy): domain Bacteria; phylum Bacteroidota; class Bacteroidia; order Chitinophagales; family Chitinophagaceae; genus Segetibacter. The sequence goes on along the minus strand of MWYU01000608.1, from coordinate 12,267 downwards.
GTTTCGAAAAGATGCCCATCGATCTGAAGAAAGAATGGGAAGGCGTTTGTCGGATATCTGTTTTTTGTACCAGGTGTAATTGTTTTTCTTTAGCTATTAATTCAAATCTTTTAAACTCAAAATAAGGTAAAAGAATTGCAAATATTCCCTCAGGGTTTAAAAGTGTGTTAACAACACGCAGAAGTTCATTAGCAGGTAGACTGCCTGAATGTTTTGCAACATTTTTTTGTTCGTTAGTACTTCTTAAAGATTGTTCGAAGAAAGGCGGGTTTGAGATAATTATATCATAAGCAGTTGTTGAATTAAACTGCTGAATTGAGGAATTATAAACAGATATTCTTCCGCTCCAGGGAGATGCTTCAAAGTTTTCTTTTGCCTGTTGGGCAGCTTGTTCATCAATTTCAACTGCATCAATTTTCGCTTCAAGTTTTTGCGCTAGCATAAGACTTAGTAAGCCTGTGCCTGTACCAATATCGAGGATGTTCTCAATTTTTACTTTTTCGTTTTGCATTTTTTCTGTTACCCATGCTGCAAATAGACAAGCATCAGTACAAACTTTCATGGCAGCCTTATCCTGGTACACCACAAATTGCTTGAACCGAAAATAGTTGTTGGACATATTATTTTTAAACATATAAGGCACATTAGAATACACGGTGGAATTATAAAAAACTTTTTCTATGTTCTATGTGACTATATGTAGCAAATAATTTTACATTGCTTCTAAAGATTGTGAATGTGCTTTCATGCAAAGCCTTAATAGAATTTTCTTATCATGATTGTATTCCTTCAAGGGCAAACAAAAAAGCAAAATTTAGCGCTACATCTTTTAAATAATCAAATCTGCCTGACGCACCTCCATGACCATACTCCATATTTGTATGCAGCAGCAGAACATTGTTATCTGTTTTCATTTCCCTTAGTTTAGCTACCCATTTTGCAGGTTCAAAGTATTGAACCTGGCTATCATGAAGCCCGGTTGTAACTAACATGTTGGGGTAACTTTTTCTTGCTATGTTTTCATAGGGCGAATAGCTTTTCATATAGAGGTAAGCATCTTTATTTTTAGGATTACCCCATTCATCAAATTCATTTGTGGTTAACGGTATGCTTTCATCAAGCATTGTATTAACTACATCCACAAAAGGAACCTGTGCAATTATTCCATGCCATAAATCAGGCGCCATATTTACAACAGCACCCATCAATAAACCTCCCGCACTTCCGCCCTGTGCATATAAATGCTCTTTGCCCGTAAACTTCTGCTCAATTAAAAATTTTCCACAATCAATAAAATCAGTAAAAGTGTTTTTCTTATTCATCATCTTACCGCTTTCGTACCACAGCCTGCCCATTTCCTGTCCGCCCCGTATATGTGCAATGGCATAAGCAAAACCCCTATTAAGCAAGCTTAAACGGGTAGAGTTAAAAGTAGCATCCATACTTGCTCCGTACGAACCATAGCCGTATAACAAAAGGGGAAAAGAACCATCTTTTTTATACCCTTTTTTATAAACTATTGACACCGGAATTTTTGTTCCGTCTGTTGCGGTTCCGTATAGCGTTTCCGTTACATAATTCGTGGCAGAGTACTCTCCTAATACCTCCTGTTGCTTCATCAACTTCTTTTGTTTTGTGGTCATGTTATAATCATAAACAGATTGGGGAGTAGTAAGTGAAGTATAATTATAACGGAGTGTAGTAGTGTTATACTCCGGGTTAGCGCCGACATTAGCAAGATAGGCAGCTTCTCCAAAGTCCAGGTAGTTTTCCTGCTTGTTCACTAAGCTTCTTATCCTCAATTGTATTAAACCATTTTTGCGTTCGGTAATTACCAGGAAATTCTTAAATTCTTCTATGCCTGAAAGTAATACGTCTGTACTATGAGGAATTACTTCTTTCCAATGAGCGCTGTCAGTTTTATCGAACGGGCACTCCATTAGCCGGAAGTTTTTAGCATTCCAGTTGGTTACAATTAAAAATTTATTGTCGAGAGGAGTAATGTTATACAAAACATTCTTCATTCGGGGCTGAAAGACCTTGAAAGCTGCAGTGGGCTGGCCTGCATCAATATACCTTGTTTCAGACGACATGGTAGCGCCCGAATAGATAAAAATAAATTTGTTTGACTTTGATTTACCCACTCCAATGTAATTTGATTTGTCTTTCTCATCATATACAACAACATCCTGTTGCGAATTAGTATGGAGCTTATGCCTTTTAATTTTTTCACTAAGTAAGCTTACCGGGTTTTTAGATGTATAGAACAAGGTTTCATTATCGTTTGCCCATATTGAGCCACCGCTTGTATTAGTTATTGGTTCATTATAAATTTCTCCTGTTTGCAAATTTTTTATGTGTATAACATATTGCCTTCTTGATATTGTATCTACACCATAAGCAAGCAGTTTATTGTCTTCGCTGATATTAAATCCTCCTGCGGAATAATATGGATGTCCTTTTGCCATTTCATCTATGTCTAATAAGATTTCTTCTTTTGCAGACAGCATCCCTTTTTTGCGACAGTATTTAAAATATTGTTTTCCGTTCTCGGTACGGGTATAGTAGTAATAACCATTTTTAAATACCGGCACGGTTTCATCCTTTTCTTTTATTCTCGACTTCATTTCACTAAACAGTTTTCCCTGAAAATCTTTAGTGCCACTCATCATGGTATCGAGGTATTCATTTTCAGCTTTAAGATAATTAACCACCTTTGTGCTGTCGCCGCCTTTCTTAAAGTAATCAATCATCCAATAGTAGTTATCTGTAACAGTATCTCCATGCATAATGCGGGGATAAGGATTATGGTCAGCTTTGGGAGGTTTTACATTTTGTGGCCACATATAAGTATTATTGCCTGCGGGAAATTTAAATGATAGAATAGCAGCTAAAGAAAGAATTGCAAGAAGTATTCTCATAATATAGTGTGTATAGGTTAATAAATATATGAAGTGGAAAGGATAACAGCAAACAACTAAAAGGAAACTATATATGGCAATAGAATAATTACCTGCTTAATTCTGCCAGCAAATCCTCACTATCCAGAGCCTCAGTAACCATTTGAAAATTACCTTCAAAATCTAAAGGCCATTTATCTTTCGGCTTATCCCAATATAATTCAACTCCATTGCGGTCAGGGTCGTTCAAATAGATCGCTTCAGAAACTCCATGATCTGAAGCACCTGAAAGTGGATACTTTGCATCTAACAATCTTTTTAAAACAACTGCAAGGTCTTTTCTTGTTGGGTAAACAATAGCTGTATGATACAAACCACACGAATTAACGGGAGCGGGAGAAGCATTCTTACTGTGCCATGTATTTAAACCAATATGATGATGATAGCCACCTGCAGAAATAAAAACAGCCTGCGATCCATAGCGCTGCATTATTTCAAATCCAAGTAAATCGTGGTAGAAAGCAAGGGCTTTATTAAGGTCAGAAACTTTTAAATGAATATGACCAATGCGTGTTTGAGGAGGAACAGTATATGACATGAGAACAGATTTAAACCCAGAAAGTTCATTAGAATTTAAATTGTCAGGTTTATAAAAGGAGATAGTATTGAATTTCCGTTCTCCCAAAGTTTGGTTATCCAGCTCCGTCGTTTCATATTAAGCGACATTTTTAAGATACGTTCACTGCCATTCTTTACTATGTAAGATCCAATACCCAAACAACTGTAACGAAGGGTTTTTAAAGTAGGCCTTACTTTGTCCTGAACTATTACCTGTTTAAATAAACTCATCAGATTGTATGCTACCATAATAAAGTTGAGTGTTGTTTCAGTTGCATCAAAACTGTGTTGATTTATTTTATCTAAAGCATAGTCGTATTTCAATTCCTTGATCCTGTTTTCGCAGGTAGCCCTGTTTCTATAAAGTCTCCATACTTCTACCGGTGGCAAGGTTAGGTTGGTGATGTAGCAACTATGCCGATAACCATTTATTATCTCATCATCTTCAAACAAGCGCAGCACCTTTCCGGTGGCTTTTGGCCGCTGTGATACTTGCTGCCTTACCATCACTAATCTTCGGGGTTTATCCCAGGTGGGAGATTGATACATTGTTTCTGCTATTTCAATACCCTCATCCAGTTTTATCCATACTTTTTGACTTTGAATAGTTCGCTGAATAGTTGCATACATCGGACAGGCAATCACGTAAGATATAGGTGTAGCATGGGTTTCAAGCAATTCAAAAATCTTCTTTGAATAAAAACCTGTGTCAGCTCTTAGCAGTCCGATAGTTTTATTGTGAAGATGGGATAAGGTTTGCAGCAGGAAAGATTCAAAGTTATTGGCGCTATGAGCATCACCACTTCGCAGCCAGAAGTTTGCTACCATTTCCACGTCAGCTACAAAAGCCATAAGGGGATGGTGAGAGTTGCGTCCACGCTTTTTTACATTGTATCCTACCGCTGCTCCCTGTTGCTCTCCATACCTGGTAACAACAGATGAATCTAAATCGAGGGTGAAATTATTGAATGCTAAATTGTTAAAGAACCACTGATAAAAGTTGCTGAAAACATTAGCATTATCTTCCATTGAAAACTTTTGGAAGTAACGAATAAAGGCTCTGTGTGCGGCCATACGTTTCCAGCCAAACATTTGTTGTATTACGCCATCAAACCTCGTTACCTCCAAATGTTCATACCTGCTTGCCCCACACCAGATAGATATAATAAACTGAAGAATAATTTGTACAGGATCATAGCCCCGGTTTGAACCTTGAGCAGGTAAGGGACTGGTTTTTAATAGTTCTATGAAGGACATTTTGTCCATCATTTTCTTTAGCAATGCAATGCCACCCCAAGGGGTAATTTCCTTGTCGGTAAATTCTATTTTCAAGTCAGCCATCAAGATAGATTTTCTTACAGCTAAAGTCGCGAAGTTTTATAACAACTATGAAAACTAAAACCAATACCAGTATGAGTTTCAGAAAAAAAATCTCTAATGACAGTCATTAGAGGGTTTAGACTAATGAATATTTTGGGTTAAATTGTTAGGGTTTAACTTGCCGAATGTTTAAGGGTCATTGTTTTCCTAAGGAGGTCATTTTACAAGCTGTATACTAACTGCTGGGCAGGTATGGTGCTCGATGAAAAAAGAGGTATTGTTTATGCCCGTACAGGTTCGCCATCTGTAGATTTTTATGGGGGTGCACGTCATGGAAAAAATCTCTTCGCAATTGTTTAATAGCCATCAATGCAGGTACCGGAAAAAGGGTTTGGCATTTTCAAACAATACACCACGACTTGTGGGATAGGGATTTGCCTTGTCCACCCAATTTAATAACAGTTAAGCATAATGGGCAAATGGTAGAGGCCGTAGCCCAGGCTACTAAAGATGGTCTTGTATTTGTTTTTGACCGGGATAAGGGTACGCCTTTATTTCCTGTAAAGGAGATTCCTGTACCTGTTATTCCTGCGTTACCAGGCGAGAAACCATGGCCTACACAACCTATTCCGGTTAAGCCTGCACCTTTTTCAAATCAGGTTTTAACCAAAGATGATATTACTACCCGTACCCCTGAAGCACATAAATATGTATTAGATCGTTTTATTAATAGCCGGCATGGAAGTAAGTACCTGCTGCCAAGCACCAAAGGAACTTTGTTTTATGGTTTTGGAGGTGGTGCAGAATGGGGTGGAGCAGCAGCAGATCCTAATGGCATTTTGTATGTAAATGCCAATAACATGCTATGGTGGCTACAAATGCGACCCACGAAAGCCGAGAATCCATTTTCCGCAACAAAGGGTACCACATTATTCAATATCAATTGTGCCGGATGCCATGGCGCTAATGGTAAGGGAGGCCAAGGGGCAGGAGCACAGGCTTACCCGGTTCTTACAAATTTGGGTCGGCGCCTCTCACGAAAACAAATAAGTACTATTTTAGAAACAGGCAGAGGTCGTATGCCTTCATTTGCGCACATATCTGTTGATGATCGCAAAGCTATTGTAGATTTTCTGCTGGATCCTAATATAAAAAAAACTAACCGTGCGGCAAATGCTAATGATATTCATAATTCGGCACCTGGTGTTGTCACTGCTAAAAATGCAAGCTATCTTTACTTACCCCCTTATTTAAACAACGGGTATACACAGTTTCGCGACCCCGACAATTATCCTGCTGTTAAGCCGCCGTGGGGAACGCTAAATGCTATCGACCTTAATACAGGGGAGTATTTATGGAAAGTCAGGTTAGGTGAATATCCTGAGTTAACAAAACAAGGTATTCCTCCAACAGGAACCGAAAATCATGGTGGTCCGGTAGTAACTGCGGGTGGATTGTTATTTATAGCTGCCACATATGACGAAAAGATTCGGGCTTTCGATAGCAGAACGGGAAAAATAGTTTGGGAGTATAAGTTGCCTGCTGGGGGATTTGCAACTCCCATCACATACATGGTTAATGGAAAACAGTATATAGCAATTGCAGCCGGCGGAACACGATATGGTTTAAAACCCGGAGGTTATTATGTCGCTTTTACGCTAAAATAAATAATCAGGATTAGGTAGAAGCTTCGCAAACAAACGCCTTAACTAATTTAAACACCTGACACCAGTCAGCATCATCATTAAAAATTAAAAACAATGGAGTCCAAAAGAACCAGTATTTCCCGCCGCACAGCGATAGAGTCGGTTTTAGGTATAATTGGTGCAGGCATCACATTGCCTGTGGCTTCTTATGCAGCAGCGCCGGAGCACTTGCCTGGAAAGAGAAACGTAAAAATCACCAGGCTAGAAACCATCTTGATTAAACCAAGGTGGCTTTTTCTTAAAATACATACCGATGCTGGTATTGTGGGTTTAGGTGAACCTTTGTTAGAGGGCAGAGCGCTAACTGTGATGACTGCCATAAAGGAAGTTGAGCCTTATTTAATTGGTAAAGACCCAAGGCATATTGTTCATCATTGGCAGGCAATTTATCGTCATGCGTTTTATCGAGGCGGCCCTATTCTTACAAGTGCCTTAAGCGGTATCGATCAAGCCCTGTGGGACATAAAAGGCAAGCTGCTCGGCGTGCCTGTTTATGAACTTTTGGGAGGACCCACACGCGACCGTGTAAGGGTGTATGGCCGTGCAAGTACGCCCGAGGATATGAAGAAAAGAAAGAGCGAAGGTTATACAGTAATTAAAACCGGTTTAGCACACGAGCATCCTGCCAACATTGTAGAAAACCCAAAATTTATTAAGCATGCAGTAGACAGTTTTGCAGCGCTAAGAGATGCCGGCGGACCAGAAATGGATATTGGTATTGATTTTCACGGTAACATTTCGCCACAAACAGCCAAGCTTATTATTAAAGAATTAGAACCTTATCACCCAATGTTTATTGAGGAACCCTGCCAGGCCCAGAATGCGGATGTGATGGCAGACATTGCTCACGGAACCCATTTACCTATCGCCACCGGTGAAAGAATTTTTACTAAATGGGGTTTTCGAGAGCTTCTCGAAAAGAAAGCTGCAAGTATATTACAGCCTGATCTTTGCCATGCCGGCGGTATTACCGAAGGGCGAATAATTGCAGGCATGGCTGAGTCATATTACATTCCTATTGCACCCCATAATCCTATGGGGCCTATTTCTCTTGCTTCAGGATTACACCTGGCAGCGAGCATTCCGAATTTCCTTGTGCAGGAGCAGGTTTCGTTGGGCGAAGGCTACCTGAAAAAGCCGTTTGTTTTACAAAAAGATGGTACAGTGCTTATTCCCGATGGGCCCGGCCTGGGAATAGAACTGGATGAAGACAAAATAAAGGATAAGATTGGCCACGACTGGAAAAATCCAGAGTCATATAATTTCCTTGATGGGTCTGTGGTTGATTGGTAATGGAAAAGATGCATTTTATGCAGGTGAAGTTATTGCAGCCTGGGCGAAAGGTATTTATTCGAAACTATAAAAAAATAGCGGCTAACTCCTTCTGTATAACCATTAGGTAAAGATGCGACAGTTCAGTTGCAAGTAGGAAGCCAATGTGAAGATTTGTAGGGAACAAAATAATCATTAAACCAATAATTATGACAACACAAGCAGCAAAACAAACTGTTTTGGTAACAGGGGCGAGTCCAGGAATTGGACAAGGGATTGCGATTGCATTTGGACAACAGGGGGCTAATGTAGTTGTCAATTTGCACGGGTGATGAAGAAGGGGCCAATTATACTTTACAAGAAATTATGAAGGGTGGTGGTAAGGGTTACATCTACAATCAAAACCTACAATAAACGGTGCTTAAAGAAAATCAGAATTGATTTATTAAGGATTTTGGGCACCTGTCATTTCTTTCAACAAGTTAAAGAAACCTTTCTTTCTATCGGAATTAATACCCCAATCAACAGGCACACTTTGAAAGCCTTCTTCGAAGGACTCACCTTTTTTGCGGTAATCAAAGAATCCCCAGGAAGCGTGTACGCTAGAGGCTGCAATAAAGTTGTTTAAGTCTTTATCAAAATCATAATGGTCATCTTCATTAAACATAACCGGCTTTAGCATAAATCCTTCAATGGCTTTTACCGATTTTACCATTTCAACAATTTTGTTAGGATCAGAAACACCGTTGCCATGCAACAGGATATAATCTGATTTTTGTACAACTATGGGGGAAGGTAAATCTCCGCCATTGTAACTGGTACTTACCAGATATCTGAAACCATTTTTCTTTTTAGCCTTAACCCGGTCAATCAATTCATGAATTCGGTCGGCCTTGATAATAGCATGGTTATAAGCTTTGTTATTGCATTCGTTCGCTACTTCTATGAGGATGTTTTTGTAGTTGTTTTTAAAAAGCCAATCTATGGCATTGTCAACAGCATTGATCACTGCTTTTTCATCTTTCAACTTTTCATCCTGACCAAAATAAAATAGTCCAAGGTTAACAACCATTCCTAATTCATCTGCCTTATCAAGAATGAGTTTAAGTCTTTTCATATACGCCGGCCTCAACGCTCCTATTTCATCAAAAGCAGAATTGAACCAGGGTTGACTTTGTGAATATCCCTGAGGGCTACCGCCCTGGAAGTTAATATTGAAACACATTAGGCCATAAGCTTTCCAGGTAGGCATATTCTTTAAAAATTCAGCCGTATTACGGTCAGGGTCCCATTTCTGTGTGTCGGGATATTTCCACATATGAACCGATGCAGGATTCAGGTCGTCAAATATTCCATTAACCATCCTCGAGTTAGGTAACAAGCCTTCAATTCTATACCCTTTCCATTCCCTGCCTTTAAAAGTAGGTTTTCCATTTATATAAAAATCTTCTCCTACAATAGACACTTCTGTTTTTGGTTTTGGATACGCAGCCGGCTCACTTTGTTCTGCCTCAACACTTCTGTTGCTATTACCCGTTACATTGATACTACATACCGTAGCAGTAATCATGACGGCTAATAAAAAAGGCCATTTTGCAAAGAAGATTATTCTCATATTTATATGTTTTTCTTGAGCAGTAAGATAATTATAAGTTTTTGCAGGACAACACGTTCCATAAAGTGCTTAATAGCTGAAGGATGGATCAGAACGGGAACAACTTTAGCACTTTTAACAGAGGAACATCGCAGCAAAAGAGGTTCGGTCTTGTGCTATTATTTGGTCTTATTCCAATATATTTTTAGGTTTTTAGTGGCACGACCTGAGGCAACTATATCTGGTTTGCCATCACTGTTTAAATCAAGCACCTGCAGGTCTTCAGTAGCAATACCATTTTCGTCTATCCAATAAGAATCCCATTCACTCCCACTTTTGTTCCTGGGTACATAAAGTTTGATGCCTACTTTGTTCTGGGTGTTTGCAATTCGCCACCCTGCTACCACCTGATCTCTACCAATTCCAAGCAGATCGGCGACAGCAAGCGCATGGCCCTCCTTTAATTCGTCATCAAGTACCTGTCGCTTTTTATTTTCCCCATTAATATATACAACCACTGCAACTCCATGCATAGGTTCTATGGTTGCTAAGAACTTTTCTTTACCAAGCTTCCCTATACGAACTTCGCCGGCAGCACTATCGGCACCTGTTATTTTATGCGCAATTCCTGCATCTGACTTACCACTAAGGCCTTCAATTAGCCTCACCCCTTCCTTTCCGGCAATGTAGAGGTCAGTTCTTTTTGAAGCTAATTCTTCCACTATTGCAATGTTATGAGTCATGTGCATGTTATTAATTATAGTTCCAGTGGACCAGGTATTGCGAGGGTTCTTAGGAAACCTGTAAGCCATTACTTTCACACCTTCACCTACTCCATTCTTGTTACCTCTTCCATGCAGTGGAACTACTACGAGGTAAAAGCTTCCATCTGCTGATTTCACCCACTGCATGCGGTGAACTGTTGGTTCGTGATGTAACTTAACAGCTTCCCAAAGGTGGGTGGGATCCTTAGGACGGATAAGATAGTGAACAGAACCAGATTTAGTGGTATCAGAAGTTTCTCCTGGGTTCCATTGCGCTCCTACAGCAACTTCTACTTTACCGTCACCATCAAGATCACGGGCAGCTATACAAACGTTGTCTTGCTCCGTCAGGTTTTCAATCATCACAAAACGTTTCCAGTCCCCATTGCGATACCATACAAATTGCTTCTTATCAGCCAGTAAAATATCAGGTTTCCCATCGCCATCTACATCACCAAGAGCAAGACCGTAGCCTATTGAAATATTACCATCAATTGTTTGGGGTTCGAACTTTGGAACAGGAGTAACCAATTGCGTTGCTTCCAGAACAAGTTGAAATAAAAAAACTATGGGTAGCATAGGACATCATTTATTTTGATTATTCAATGAGTTGCCTTCCCTTTAGGGTAGAATTCGAATGAAAATTTAGTTCAAAAAGCGGTAACCGGCAAAAACAGGATACAAATGAAAATATTTATATCTCTATTTCTCTGCTTCCTACAAATAGCCGGCTTTACCCAGGTTAGAATCATCCTTGATACGGATATCGATTCGGATGTGGATGATGTAGAAGCGGTTGCGATGGTTCATGCCTTGGCTGACCAAAAGAAGGTGAATTTACTGGGAGTGATTGTTACCAGCGACGACCCTTATGCCCCGCTTTGTGTTAGTGCTATAAATAAATACTTTGGTCGGCCTAAAGTTCCAATTGGTTTTCTGAAGAATCAGCGGGAGATTATTCATCGGGAGAGATACAAGTACACAAAACAAATAAGTGAAGAATTTCCACATGGGCTAAAGTCGCACGAAAAGGCTGAGGATGCTGTTTTGCTGTACAGAAAGTTGTTAAGTAAAAGCCCTGACTCTTCTGTTGTAATTGTTACCATTGGTCACCTTTCAAGCTTACAGAATTTATTAAAATCAGGAGCCGATAAAATTTCATCTCTAAGCGGTAAGGAGTTAGTGGAAAAAAAGGTAGCAAAGTGGCTTTGTATGGGAGGCCTTTTTCCTGCCGGAAAGGAAGCAAACTTTTTTAATCCCGATCCGCTCTCAACCGTTTATTGCCTTCAACATTGGAACAAGCCCGTAACATTTGCAGGGTGGGAAATAGGAAAAAACGTGATTACAGGCGGACAATATTTAAAGGATAAAATCCCTGTAAAAAGCCCGGTTTATCGCGCCTACCAGCTCTATAACAATTTCGCCGGACGCTCAAGCTGGGATCAAATAGCCATTTTCCTTCTGTTAGATGTTTCAAAAAAATATTTTGATACCGTTAAAGATGGCTATTGCGAGGTAAAGGTCGATGGCAGCAATAAATGGATGACAGACAAGGATAGCCCTTACCAGGAATACCTCGTTTTTAAACCAAATGCAGATCAAAAAGAATTGGCGAAGGTTATTGATGATATGGTATTGAATATTGCTCGATAACGTCAGCGCTAAACCTGCCTGCAGACTAAAATTGAATGCTTAAAAGCTATGAAAAGAAGAGTAGATTTATCAGCACTTTTAATTATATTTTTAGTAGTAGATGCACATAATCAAATCTGCGAAGCAAACATCTTCTTGAAAGTGCGACGCCAGCTGCCACTGCTAATTTTATACGATATGCTGATCCTGGATTTCAAAACTGGTAAGGGAAATTGATAAAGGTTCTGTCGCACCTGCTTGATCAATTAGGCTAAGCACTAACTTTAAAAGATGTTAAAAGGTCATTGCTTCCCTAAAGAGGTATTCTAAAGGCAGTATATTTAAATTAAGATTTAGCCTTCGTTATCGGGATGTGGAAGAGTTATATCTATCAAGGGAGTAAAAGTTGACCATGCTACAATACAAAGATGGGTATATAAGTTTACTGCATTAACTGAAAT